>JBPCPD010000040.1:0-15981 GCA_050999535.1 Thermoleophilaceae bacterium | reverse complement strand
ATCGAGAACACACGACGGCCGGGCCAGCGGACTTCTCGACGGTCCACGGCCTGGCCGCAGGCGAGCCGGCTGGGCGCCGGAGCGCCCGGCCGATGACGGTGCGCTAGCCCTTGATGAACGGCTTGGCAGCCGCGAGGACATCCTCCATCGTGAGGCCCTTGTCGAACGCGCTCTCAGAGATCTGCTCGCCACGCAGGAGACGGATGACGCCGGCGTGGCGGCCCTCCACCTGCACGATCGAGCCCGCCGCGGCGAGCACGTCGGGCGACTGGATCATCGGACCGGCACCGTTGTAGGCACCGACGCCGAGGTCCTCGAACGTCTGCGCGGTCATCAGGAACGAGTCCTCGCTGGCGAACGCCTTGCCGAAATCGACGCCAGGCGCCGGAACGGGCTTGCCGCCGAGATCCTTGATCGTCGCCGTGATGGCTTCGACATGCTCGCTCTCGTTGTCACGCAGGGTCGTGGCGAGCTCCTTCACGGGGCCGGACAGACCCTGCGTCTCCTTGAGGGCCTGCGTGTAGAACGCGGTCTCCAGGAACTCGAGCGTGAGCGCGTAGTTGAGGATGTCGATATCGCCGCCACCCTCCTGTGCGATCGCCTCGCGCACGAACGGACCGACCGTCGCGAGCCCGTAGACCGAACCCGCCGCGATCGCTCCGCGCATGAGAAACGACTCGCGCGTGTGGCCCTGCACCTCGATGTTCGCCAGTGCGGGGTTTTCCATGTTCTTTGTGGACATTCCCGTCTCCTTTCGCAATTCAGGTCCCTCGCGGGAGCCCATCAGGCCTTGATGAAGGGCTTGACCATCTTCAGGACCTGCTCCATCGTCGCGGGCTTCGCGAATGCGCCGTCCGGAACGATGGTCTTGCCGGTGACCTGGTTCAGGACAGCGGCGTGCCGGGCCTCGATGGTGTGGATCGAGAGCGCGGCGGCCAGGATGTCCATGTTCTCGATGTTCCCGGCCTGCCCGAGGTAGGCGGCGGCGCCGAGGTTCTCGACCGACGCCGCGGTCGCCAGGATCTTCTTCTGACCACCTGCGAGGACGGCCTCGAAGTTCGTCTGCGGCGCCTTCACCGGGGTGCCGCCGAGATCCTCGACGGTCGCGGTCAGAGCCTGGACGTGCTCCTGCTCGTTCTGGCCGATGAACTTCGCGATCTCGGCGGCCGGACCGGTGACCTCACCGGAGTCGATCACCTGCTGGTAGAAGTCCGCCTCGAGGAACTCGAGCGTCAGCGCGTAGTTGACGATGTCGATGTCGCCCTGGGAGCCCTTGCTTCCCGAAGTCTTGTCGCGACCCGACGGCTCGCCACCCGACGGCTCGCCGCCGCCCGAAGGCTCGTCATCGCCGCCACAGGCCGCCACGAAGATCGCCAGGGCGCCGGCAGCGCCGACACCCGCCATCTTCAGGAACTGGGCGCGCGAGTCCCCATCTTCGCGGGCTAGCCGGTCGAGGGCGGCGTGCTGGCCGTCCCCGGGCTCCCGCGTGCTCGAATTCTTCATGCGTGACCCTCCTGCTGTCGTATTCGGTCCGGGCTCCTGGCCAGAACGATCTGGCGCGAAGACCTCTCTCCATGTCTGCGAAGGGCATCTCCTGTCGGATCACCGTTTCGCTGACGCGAAAAAGCGCCACTCCGGCGGAGCAGCGCGCATGTCCACGCTAGCGAATCCGTGCTCGGCACCGTTCCCGGCCGCCCGTTGTGGGGGTGGTCGGCTTGGGTTGGGGAGTGGTGGATAATCACCCCCAACGGTGGCCCTGCACGCAATCGACATCGCTGAGGACCGCGGCCGTACGGTCGCCTCGCTGTCGGGCGAGATCGACCTGTCGGCGCTCGGCGCGCTCGAGCAGGCGCTGGCGCACGTGCTCGATGGCCCCCCATCCCTGCTCGTGCTCGACCTGCGCGAAGTGAGCTTCCTCGACTCCAGCGGCCTGCGGCTGATCCTGCGCCTCGATCGCAGCCAGCGCGAGGCGGGATCACGCCTGACGGTCGTCCGCGGCGGGCGGCGGGTCGAGCGCGTGTTCGAGCTCACCGGTGCCGCGGAGCACCTCGAGATGGTCGAGGATCCCGCGCACGCCCGCAGCGGTTAAGAGCCCGTCTCGGCCTGAGCTGCGGCGAAGCCCAGCACGAGATGCTCGGTGCCATCGGGCATCGTCTCGGTGGAGACCATGTCGGCGAGACGCTCGATCACGAGGCCCACGACGGGCACGCCGCTCGCGGCCACGACCGCCCGTGCGCCGCCGGGCTCGAGCGGGCCCACACGCAGGGTGAAGCCGCCGTCGGTGCGCTCGATCCCGATGCGCAGGCAGGCCTCGACGAGGTGCTCGAGTCCGTGGCGGGCGACGAGCTCGGCGACCAGCAGCGCCTCCATCATCCGGTCGGTGGGCAGATCGGCCTGCGCTGCGATCACGGCGACCAGGCGGCGCATGATGCGCTCCGACGGATCGCCGGCCGCCACCGCCGCAGCAACGGGAGCGCTCCGGTCGGACTCGAGCCCGAAGTGCATCGCGAGCTCGGTCCCCCCGTCGTGGCGCACGTCGAGCCGGCTCGCGATCCCCTCGATCAGCGCGAGCCCGTAGCCGCGGTCGCCGTCGGCGAGCTCGGACGCGTCGGGCATACCGCGCCCAAAGTCACGTACCGACACCTCGATGCCCGCGGCGCTCGGGCAGAGCCTGACCTCGACGGCTCCGCAGGCGCCTGGGTAGGCGTGCTCGACGACGTTCGCGCACGCCTCGGTGACCGCGAGCTCGGCGTCCTCGAGCGACTCGGGCTCGGCGCCCACCGTCTCCCCGAGCGAGCGCAGCGCCTGACGCACCACCGGGAGGCTGTCCTCCTCGGCGGGAAGGCTGAGCTTGAGCTCTGGCTGCTCGAGAACGAGCTGCATCTCGATCATGCGCGGTGCCTCATACCAGCGCGCTACCCACGTGCGGGGGCGGAAAACGCAGATCGTGGGAGACGACTCCATCCGATCTTCTCCAGGGCTGACGGCGACGAGGGGTCCATCTCGGGCGCCCGCCGCAAGCACGGCGCCGTTGCGCGGATGGGAACGGGTACGCGACCGTCCGCGGCTTTCGGTTTGGGCGCCGCCCTAATCGGTCACCCATCATCCGAATGGACGCCACGCAGTGCGAGACCACCAGCGCCTTCTGCCCGCACTGCCACCTGCAGGTCGGACGCGACGTCGCCACGCCGTGGCCGCCGACGCCCGTGCGCTGCCCGCACTGCCACCTGCTGATCGGCGCCGAGCGCAGCCGCGACCAGCCCTCGGGTGAGCCCGGTGCCAAGGGCACCGCCGCCGGGGTCTTCAGCCGCCAGGCCAAGCGCCACGAGGACGACGATGCCCAGGCAACTCCCGAGGCGGTGCTCGCCGCGATCCGCTCCGTCGCCGACGAGGTCGGTCAGCGCCCGGAGCGCCTCCTGATGGTCGACTACCAGCAGGTCTCGGTCCTCGATCCCGAGCTCCCCCCGCTGCACCACGTCTTCGCCGCCTTCGGCAGCTGGAAGCACGCTCGCAGAGAGGCGGCCGCCGAAAGCGGTTAGCGCTCAGCGGCGGCGGGTACCCCGGGCGCAAGCTACGCAGGAGGAGCGCCATGAGCCTCATCGACAAGATCACCGGCCGCGCCAAGAAGGCCGCGGGCGACGTGACGGACGATCCGTCGCTGCGCCGGCAGGGCCAGAAGGAAGAGCAGAAGGGCGAGGCCAAGGAGAAGCAGGCGCGCGCCGAGGAGAAGGCGCAGGTCGAGAAGGACCGAGCGGACGACCTCGAGCGTAAGACCTAGATTGGGCCTCCAGGCGGGAGCACCGGCAATGACTCACGTCCTCGCCGGCCCCTTCATCTGATCGCCCATTTCTCGTTTGGCCACTCGGGCGCGGCGGGTAACGCGCTGGCATGAGCGAAACCAGCGAAACTCCCACCGGCCACGAGCCCGGCAGCGAATCCGAGCAGCCCGCGAGCAGCACGAGTCCGCCCGACGGCAAGACCCACGAGGCCACGACCCCACCCGGCCAGGGGACGCGCGACGAGGATGCGATCCGCGCCAGCGAGGACAAGCTCGAGCAGGCGGGCGGCGGTCACTAGCGGGAGGAGCGCAGCCCGACCGACCCGACTAGGGCGCCAGCCGCTCGATCGTCCACGGCCCCTGTGGCGTGCGCCGGTAGCGCAGACGGTCGTGCAGGCGGTCAGGCCGGCCCTGCCAGAACTCGACCGCGCTCGGGACCAGGCACAGCCCTCCCCACCAGGCTGGTCGTGGCACGGCCTCGGGGTGGGTGCGCGCGGCCTCCGCGTAGGCCTCGTCGAGCGCGGCCCGTGAGCGGATGACCTGCGACTGCGGGCTCGCCAGCGCCGCCAGCCGCGATCCGCGCGGCCGCGATTCGAAGTAGGCGTCGGAGTCCGCGTCCGGGAGCGCCTCGACGCGGCCGTCGACGGTCATTTGGCGCTCGATCGCGGTCCAGGAGAAGCAGGCGCACGCCTGCGGGTTCTCGGACAGCTCGCGCCCCTTGCGCGAGCGCAGGTTCGTGTAGAAGCGCAGCCCGCGCTCGTCGAGTCCCTTGAGCAGCACCGTACGCACCGAGGGCGCACCCCCGGCGTCCGCGCTGGCGAGCAGCATCGCCGTCGGCTCGGGTACGCGGGACCGCTCGGCCTCCTCCAGCCACCGCCGCAGCTGGTCGTGCCAGGTCGGCGCGAGATCGGCCTGCTCGAGGCGCCCCGCCCCGTAAGGGCGACGCATGCGCGAGAGCGGATCCGTCACGACCTGGCCGATGCTACGGGCCCGTGGCAGGCGCCTGCCCGACGGCCGCGGCGAGGCCGTGCGCGAGACCGCGCTCGGCACGGCCGCCCAGGCGCGCGGAGGTCGTCACCCGCACCGCCAGCGAGCGGGTGATCGGTACGCCGTGCGCGATCAACGCCGCCTCGAAGGCCTCGTCCTCGAGCGCCACCAGCGGCTCGAGGCCTCCGACCTCGCGGTAGGTCTCCGCGGTGATCGCCATCGACGCGCCGCTGAACTGCCAATGCTCGGCGGTCGAGCCCGGCGGCCCCGGCCGCGAGCGGACGCGCGCGTGCCGCCGGGCCGCGTCGCGCGCGCGAGCGTCGGTGACGGCGGTGCCGAGCGCGCACGCCTCCAGGCGATCGAGCTCGATGCGCCCGCCGATGGCTCTGGAGCCCTGCCGCGCGGCCTCGACCTGGGCACGTACCCAGTCCGGCGCCACGCGCGGGTCGGCATCGGTGCAGGCGATCAGCCCCCCGGGGCGCCCCGCGCGGTGCAGGCGGTCGCACGCGAGGTCCATCCCGACCCGGCGCGCGGGGGCGGGACCGCGCCGCGGGCTCTCGAGCAGGCGCAGTGCCAGCCCGGGATGGCGTGCGCCGTGCTCGCGGGCACGCTCCCTGGTCGCGTCGCGACAGTCGTCGAGCACCAGCAGCAGTTCGTAGGCTGCCGCCTCAACCCCGCGCTGGCGGGCGAGCGCGTCGATGCAGCCGCCGATCAGCGCCTGCTCGTCGTGCGCGGGCACGACGACGCAGCAGCACAGCTCGGGGTCGGCCGAGCCAATCATGGAGCGGGCTCGCCGGCCTCGATCAACTCGCGGCCGCGCTCGTAGTCCTCGTCGCGGTCGTGGCACAGCGCTCCGACGCAGATCCCGCGCCGGTCGGAGTACCAGGCGGTGAACGCCCGGCCGCGGTGGTCGTCGACGCGGACGTGCTCGTAGCCGTCACCCCAGGCGACGTACTTGAGCGTCCGGCGGGCGATCGTCGACCAGAACCCCGGCGCGGTCGCCCAGCGCGCGTCGGCCCGCGCCATCCCCGCTCCGGCGACCGCGCCCTGGCCGAGCGCCTCGCCCCAGTGCTCGACGCGCAGCCGGCGTCCCGCGGCGGCGTTGACCGCGAACGCGAGGTCGCCGGCGACGAAGACCCCTGCGGCGCTGGTGCGCATGCGCTCGTCGGCGAGCACGGCGCCGTCGCGCAGCGCAAGTCCCGCGTCGCGGGCGAGCTCCACCCGCGGCGCGGCCCCCACCGCCTGCAGCACTGTGTCCACTGAGACCGGTGACGCCTGCCCGCCGGCATGGACGAGCCAGCCGCCGCCGGGCGCGGGCTCGATCGCCGTCACCTCGCCGCCCAGCCGCAGCTCGATGCCCTCTCCCTCGAGCCAGCCGCGCAGGCGCTCGCCGGCTTCGTCGCCAAGGCGCGACTGCTGGGGCAGCGCCTCCTCGCCGAGCAGCGTGACCCGGGCGCCGCGCGCCGCGAACGAGGCGGCCGCCTCGCAGCCGATGAAGCCGGTGCCGATCACTGCCACCCGCGCACCGTGGGCGCTCAGCGCCCGCCAGTCCTCGAGGCAGCGCAGCGTCGCGATCCCTGGGTGCTCGGCGCCGGGAACGGGCAGCCGCATCGGCTCCGACCCGGTGGCGAGCACGCACGCCTCATAGGCGAACGATCCGGCGCCGTCGATCTCGATGGCGCGGCCACCCGTGTCGAGCGCGGTGACCGTGGCGCCGGCGTGCAGATCGATGCGCTGCTGCTCGTACCAGCCCGGCTGCTCGAGCGCGAGCTCGTGCTCTTCGAGCTCGCCCCGCAGGAGCTCCTTGCTCAGCGGCGGCCGCTGGTAGGGCGCGCGCGGCTCGGCGGCGAGGATGGTCACCGGGAGCCCGCCGCCGTGCTCGCGGTAGGCCCTGGCCGCGGCGAGGCCGGCCGGGCCGCCTCCGACGATCACGATGCCCGGTCGCGTGCTCACCGGCGCTCGAGCAGGTCGAGCCGGTAGCGGGGGCGCGACTCGCCGCGCAGCGTCCGCAGCGCCTCGTGGCCGCGGACCAGCTCGTGGACCCGCTCGCCTCCGAGCGGATAGGTGCGCGTGGGCTCGGTCCAGTGCACCGCGAGCAGAAGCCCGCCCGGGGCCAGCTCGGCGGTCACCGCGTCGAGGACCTCCGCCAGCAGAAGCTCGGAGAAGTAGTAGAGGACCTCCGAGCAGACCACGAGGTCGAATGGACCCTGGGGCATCTGCTCGGGCAGCGAGCGCTGGGCCACCGACACCGAGGCGATCTCCGCGCAGCGCTCGCGGGCGGCATCCACTGCGACGGCCGAGACATCGACGGCGCACAGGCGCTCGCAGCGCGGACCGAGCATGGCGGTGAAGACACCGATCGAGCAGCCGACCTCGAGCGCCGCGGAGAACTGGCGGCGGCCGAGCACCGTGAGCGAATGCTGGTACTTCGCGCGCTCGTAGGCGCTGGTGGCGAAGTCCCACGGGTCGGGGCTGCTTTCGTAGAGATCATCGAAGTAGTCGCGGCCCAGCCGGGCCTCCGGCGGCGTACTCACCGCGCCAGCTCGCCGCGACCGAGCCGCGCCAGCAGCGGATCGAGGCGGTGCTGGTTGAGGAACAGCTCGAGGTCGCGCCGGACGCGATCAAGGCGCCCGCCGGATGCCAGCGGACGCGAGCCGAGCGCCTGCAGCGCCTCGGCGACGCTCGCGCGGCCGGCGTGTGCGACCGCCGCACGCAGCTCGATCGAGAGGTCGCCCGTCGGGGCAGAGGGGTCGCGCTCGAGCCGATCGGCGGCGCGCTCGAGCCAGACGTCGATGGTGCCCCCCAGCGCACATAGACGCCCGGCAGCCAGCGCAGCGAGCTGGTCCTCGGCCGGCCGGACGCGCAGGGCCTCGAGCGCCTCCTCGCGCAGAGCATCGGTCAGTCCGGCCCAGCAGGCGGCGGTCCGGATCGCGTCGCGGCCCAGCCACGGCTCGCGCCCGAGCTCGCCCGGTTCCCCGAGCAACGCGTGCAGCGGTGCCCGGTCGAAGCACACGCGATGGCTCTCGGACGCGCGCATGCCCGCCGCGCGATACCACCCGCGGTCGACCTCGACCCCCTCGGTCAAGTCGACGTAGGCCAGCAGCGGCGGCCCGGGGGCGGGCCCGCGCACGAGCACCAGCGCAGCGTCGAGCCCGCCGGCGCCCGAGCAGCAGACCTTGACTCCGCTGATGCTGCGGGCACCGGGGTCGAGCCGTGCGGGCTCGCCCTCGCCGGGCGCGGGGTCCGCCCCCCAGACGCCGAGCAGCCGGTCACCGGCCCGGACCGCGCCCAGGTGCTCGCTGCGCAGCGGTTCCGGGGCCAGCAGCGCGATGCGCTCGACGGCATTGAGGTGGCCGTCGAGGATGCGCGCGACCGAGCCGTCGGCGCGCGCCACCGAGCGCAGCGTCGCCCACTCGACACCGACCGCGGTCCGGCTGAGCCCGCTCTCGTCGGGCACCGTCAGTGCGGTCACTCCCGCGGCCCTCAGCGCGTGCATGGCCTCGCCGGGAAAGCCTGGCGCACGGTCCAGTGCGCTCGCGCCGGAGGCGATCGCGGAGAGGCATTGCGAAAGCGAGATCTCGCTGGCGATGCTCATGCGGCCGGTTCCCGCGCCTCAACCCCGAACGCGAGCGGCTCGAGGCGGAGATCGAGCTGGCGCGCTCGGCGGATCAGCCCTGCGGCGAGTTGCGCCGTGGCCTCGCAGTCCGCGCGGCGCGCCCCCGGTCCGATGCCGTCGTGCATCAGCACGACGGCGCCCTTGGCGAGGATGGGCTCGCAGCGCTCGTACATCCGCGCCGCCGTGTCGCCGCGCCAGTCGTGGGTGTCGAGCGTCCAGCCGGCGAGCTCGAGACCAAGCTCTGTCGCGACGGCGCGCGTATCCGCGGTCTCGACGCCCCACGGCGCCCGCCAGCGGGCAGGATGCACGCCGAGGCTCGCGAGACGGTCGAGCGCGCGCTCGGTATCGCGCGCGAGCTCGTCTCGCGCGAGCTCGCTGTGGCGCCGGTGGCGCTCTCCGTGCAGGGCGATCTCGTGGCCCTCGGCGACCGCGCGGAGCATCGGCTCGGGCGCCTGCCCGATCCGCTCGCCGAGCACGAAGAACGTGGCGCGCGCGCCGGCCTCGGCGAGCACCTCGAGCACCCGCGGGGTCCAGCGCGGATCGGGGCCGTCGTCGAAGGTGAGGTGGACGGCCACGCGGCTCCAGTGCCCGGGGGCAGGCGCCCGGAAACCGCCTTCGTGGCGGCCGCTGCGGGCCTGCGCCGCCGCGCCGCGCCGCGCTCAGGCGGCGGTGGCGAAGCGGCCGATGGTCTCGCCGGTCTCGACGCCTTCGAGGTCGTCGCGGAGCATCCGCCAGTAGGCGAGCTCCTCGCGCGTGCGCAGCGGCGGCTCGACCTCGTTGGACTCGGCTTCGAGCTCGGCCGTCGTGACGCTCCGCTCGTAACGGTCCTTGAGGACGGCCGACGCGCCGCTGCCGTCGCCGAACTGCGACTTCTCGCGCCACAGGAAGCGGTCGGGCATCCAGCCGATGAATGCCTCGCGCAGGAGCCGCTTCTCGGGCCGGTCGGCGTCGGCGAGCTTCCAGTCGGGGGGCAGCGCCAGGGCGAAGCGGATCAGCGCCGTATCGAGGAAGGGGACACGGGCCTCGAGCCCGTGCGCCATCGTGACGCGGTCGCAGCGCTGCAGGTTGAGGTTGTGCAGCCCCTCGATCGTGCGCACCAGCTCGGAGTGCAGCGCGTCGTCGTCGAGCTCGCGCAGGTACTCGTAGCCGGCGAACAGCTCGTCGGCGCCCTCGCCGGTGAGCACGACCTTGACGTGCTTGGAGGTCAGCTCGGCGAGCAGATAGTTGGGCACCGCACTGCGCACCAGCGACGGGTCGAAGGACTCGATCGTCCGGACCACCTCAGGCACGACGTCGACGGCGTCCTGCGCCGTGTAGACGCGCTCGTAGTGGTCGGTGTCGAGGTGCTCGGCGACGAACCGCGCAGCCTCGAGGTCGGGGCTGCCGTCGGTGCCGACGGCGAAGGTCATCAGCCGCTCGCCGCGCTCGCGGAGGTACTCGGCGGCGATCGCCGCTACGAGGCTCGAGTCGAGGCCGCCCGAGAGGAAGACGCCGACGGGCACGTCGCCCATCATCTGGCGGTGCACGGCCGCGATCAGCTCGTCGCGCGTGAGATCGAGCGCCTCCTGCGGCGGATCGGGGTGGGTGGCATCGGCGCCCTCGTGGTGGGTCAGCGGCGCCGCGCGGGCGAAGCGCTGCACGCCGCCCGCGGGGGTCCAGTAGCAGCCAGGCGGAAACGCGCGCACGAGCGGGAGCCAGTCGGCGTCGAAGGTGCGCATCTCCGAGGCGAAGCGCACGTCACCGTCGCGTTGCGCCCAGTACAGCGGCTTGATGCCGACCGGGTCGCGCGCGGCGATGAAGCGGCCGTCCGCGCTGGCAGCCGCGAAGGCGAACATACCCTCGAGCTCGCACAGCGCATCAGGCCCGCGCTCCTCGAGCAGGTGCAGCGCGACCTCGTTGTCGGACTTGGTCCGAAACGTGCGGTCGGCCAGCGTCGCGCAGACCTCGGCGTGGTTGTAGACCTCACCGTTGCCTACCAGCCACAGGCCGCCGGGCTCGCCGGCCAGCGGCTGTGCTCCACCCTCGACATCGACGATCGAGAGGCGCCGGTGACCGAGCCAGGCGTCGCCGACCGCGACCGACCCCTGGTCGTCGGGGCCGCGGTGGACGAGGCGCTCGAGCATCCGCTCGCCCGCCTGCACATCGGGATTTCCGTACTGAGCAGCAATTCCGCACATACTTAGATATAAGCAGGTCGCGTCAAGCGAGCGTGGGCGCGCCAAGTTCGGGACGCGTCGAGGAGCGGGCCGTGCGGCGGCGCTGCCCGTATGCGGTCGGGCGCCGAGCGCCGAGGTGGGAGTAGATCGCGCGTGCCCCGCCAAGCGCGCCCGGCACGTCCACGTCGGCGACGGCGATCCCCGCGCGCGCGGAGGTCGAGTCGAGCACCACGCCGCGCGGGTCGACGACCTTCGCGTGGCCGACGAAGCGCAGCCCGCCGAACGAGCCGGCCTGGTTGGCGGAGACCCACACGACCTGGTTCTCGAGCGCACGCGCCTCGTCGAGCAGGTTGAACTGGCGCGTCTGGTGGTCGCCGACGATCCTCCGCGCCGGACGCACGCGGCAGATCGGCCAAGCGGCGAGCGAGGCGATCACCTCGGCGCCGTCGAGCGCCAGCTCCCGCGCCGCCTCGGGGAAGACCTTGTCGTAGCACAGGAGCATCCCGAGCCGGCCGACCGGCGTGTCGAAGGCCTCGAAGCCCTCGCCGGCGGCGAAGCGACCCGCCTCGCCAGGCGGCACGTGCACCTTGCGGTGGCGGCCGAGCACACCATCGCCGCTGACGCACACGGCGCTGCTGTAGGGCCCGTCCGAGCCCGGTTCGATGTAGCCGACGCAGACCACGGTGTCCCCCGCGAGCTCGGCCAGCCGCGCGATCTCGGGCCCGTGGGGGTCCAGCGGCGCCGGCGTGTCGGGATCGAGATAGCCCCCGAGCGAGCACTCAGGGAAGACCACGAGCGAGGCGCCCTTCGCGCGCGCCCGCTCGAGCGTGTGCGCGATCTGCGCGATGTTCGCGCCGTACCCGCCGGTGAAGGTCCCCGCGACCGCTGCGATCGTGGTCTTGCCCATCCGTTCCCCCCCCCTCGTCGATCGACCGTGGGTGCAGTCTCGTGTGCGGCAGGGCGGGCGACCATCGCCGCATGTCGGAGATGTGCCGGCCGCGCTTGTACCGCCGGTCCAGGGAGCCCTGGGGTCCCGGCGCTCGTGGGGTCGGCATGATCGACGCGCTGCGCAGGCACGACGTGCGCGGCCCGATCGTTGCGGGAGGAGCGCAGGCCGATCGCCGATCGGCCGAGCACCGCACCGAGGATCTCCTCGGGCGAGCACCGGAGCGAGGACCAAGCGCGAGGAGCGCGGCCCGATCGTTGATCGGGCGAGCACCGCAGCGAGAACCTCCACTACGCTGCCGCGCGATGAAGCACGCGCTCGTCACCGGGTTCCCCGGATTCATCGGCCGCCGGCTGGTGCACAGCCTGCTCGCCACATCCGGCGGCGCGCGGGTCACGGCGCTGGTCGAGGCGCGCATGGAGGGTGTCGCGGGCGAGCTCGCCGCCGAGCACGGCGACCGGCTCGAGGTCGTGCGGGGTGACATCGGCGAGCGGCGCCTCGCGCTCCCCGAGGCCGACTGGGAGCGCCTGACCGGATCGGTCGACACCGTCTTCCACCTCGCGGCGATCTACGACCTCGCCGTGCCGCTCGAGCTCGCGCAGCGCGTCAACGTCGAGGGCACCGGCAACGTGCTCGACTTCTGCGCCGCCGCCGGCGACCTGCGCCGCCATGTCTACGTGAGCACGGCGTACGTCGCGGGGCTTCGGCGCGGCGTGGTCTACGAGCACGAGCTGGTGATGGGCCAGGGCTTCAAGAACCACTACGAGAGCACCAAGTTCCAGGCTGAGGCGTGGGTGCGCGAGCGCCGCCAGGAGGTGCCGACGACGATCCTGCGCCCCGCGATCGTGGTCGGCGATTCGCGCAGCGGCGAGACCGAGAAGTTCGACGGCCCCTACTACATCCTGCGCTCGATCGCCCAGGCTCAGCGCGCCGGGCGCGCGCCGCTGCAGTTCGGACGCGCCGACGCGCCGTTCAACGTGGTGCCCGTCGACTACGTGGTCGCGGCGATGGTCGCCGCAGCGACCGACGAGGCGATGGCCGGGCAGACGCTTCACCTGGTCGACAGCGATCCGCTGACCGCGCGCGACCTCGTCGACGCGCTCAGCCGCGAGTACGCCGGGCGCGAGACGCGGGGGCGCGTGCCACCGTGGGTCGTTGCCAGCGCGCTGCGCCTGGCCCAGGTGCGCAAGCTGCTCTCCGACACCCCGCGCGAGTCGATCGCCTACCTGAACCACCCGGTGCGCTTCGACACCCGCCGCGCGATCGAGCTGCTCGCCCCGCACGGGCTGCGCCCCCCGCGCTTCGGCGACTACGTCGAGCCGATGGTGCGCTTCTTCCGTGAGCACGAGCGCGACCCCGCGTGCGTGCCCAAGCGGGCGTAGCTGCTTCAAGCGCCGCTGACCGCCGCGCGGTAGCGGTTGGGAACCTCGCCTGCGGCGCTCACCCGATCACGATCGGGCTGCGTTCAAGGACCACAGATTGGCGCTTGGCGCGCTCGGCCGAGCGAAATCCAAGCTGCGCGCCTCTGGTGCGCATGGATTGGATATCGGCGCGCGATCGGCCGCCGTTGTCACGCTGGGGTGGTGGCGGAGTGGACGCGCGCGTCGGGCGCCCCGGCGATCGCGCTGCGAAGCGTCCTGGGTCGCAGGCCTGCTAGAAAGGTGATGACAGCGATATCTGAAGTGATATCTTAGATCGGAGTGGTTCGCACCATCGTCCAGCTGACGGAGGAGCAGGCGACGGCGCTCAAGGTGCGTTCGCGCGCGCGGAGGGTGTCGGTGGCGGCGCTGGTGCGCGAGGCCGTCGACGGCGCCCTGCTCCGGGCGGACGAGGAGCGCGAGCAGAGAGTGCGCCGCGCGTCTGCCGTCGCAGGGTCGGGCCGCTCGGGTCTCGGCGACTTGGCCGAGCGCCACGATGCCCACCTCGCCAATGGGGAGGACGGCGACTCACAGCCGTGATCTTCGTCGACACCTCGGCGTTGCTCGCGTTCGCCGACGCGGACGACCGCCGGCACGCGGAAGCGGTCGAGAAGCTGGAGCCACTGCTGCGCACGGACGCCGGAGCGACGCATGCGTACGTCGTCGTGGAGACCGCGGCGCTGGCGCACCGCCGGCTCGGCGGCCAGGTCGTTCGCGGTCTGCTCGAAGCTGTCGTACCACTGCTCCGAACGCAGTACGTGGACGAGCGGGTGCACCGCCGAGCGGTCACGGCGTACCTGGCCCATCTGCGCCGCCGCAGCTCGCTCGTGGATCACGTCAGCTTCGAGCTCATGCGCGAGCTCGACATCGGCCGCGCGCTCGCCTTCGACGCTGACTTCCAGCGCGAGGGCTTCGCTCTCGAATGACGGCCGCTCGGCGACCCACGTCGATGAGGAGCCCGTGCCGCCGTCGAGCGACCCGAGCAGGTGGAGGATCACGCGTCCCGATCAGCCCGGCGCCGGGCTCGCCTCGGCGTCGAAGGAAACCTCGGCGCGGGCGCGGGCGCGGGGTGGGATCGACAGCGCGGCGGCGACAGCGAGCAGGCCGCCGACGGCCGAGATGACGAAGGCCGTCGTGTAAGCGCCCTCGGAGGGGATCGGGCTCGAGCCGATCGTCTGCGCGGCGAGGATCGCGGTGGCGGCGGCCGAGCCGAAGGCACCGCCGACGGTGCGCGTGACGGTGTTGATCCCCGTCGCGATGCCGACCGTCGACTGCGGCACCGAATCGACGATCAGGTTGGCCATCGAGGCGAGCGCAAACGAGATGCCGGCGCCGAGCAGGACGCCCCCGACGGCGAAGTGCCACGGGTGCGAGTGCTCGAGCGCGAGCATCACGAATGCGAGCGTCGCGAAGCCGGCGCCCATGGCGAGCGTGAGACGAAAGCCGATAGCGCTGCCGATGCGCCCGGCGAGCGGGCCGGCGACGAGCTGGGCGGCCGCCATCGGCACGAGCAGCAGGCCGGCGTTGGTGACGCTGAGGCCGAAGCCGTACCCGGTGTCCTGGCCCGCCTGGGCGAACTGCGGGATCAGCAGGAAGCTCGAGAACATCGCAAAGCCGACGAGCAGGCCGGTCAGGTTCGTCGCGGCGACGGTCCGCCGGCGCAGCAGGGCGAGCTCGATCAGCGGCTGCTCGGTGCGCGACTGCTGAAGCGTCCAGACGCCGAGCATCACCACCCCGCCGACCAGCAGCCCGAGCGTCACCGGCGAGGTCCAGCCGAGGCGGTTCGATTCCGTGACCCCGAGCAGCAACCCCGCGAGCGCGACCGACAGCAGTGCCGCCCCGAGCCAGTCGATGCGCGTGCGCACCACCGCCGGCGAGGCCGGCACGAGGCGGTGGGCGGCCAGCGCCGCGGGCAGCCCGATCAACCCGACCCAGAACAGCCACGAGACGTCCACGTTGTCGACGATCACGCCCGAGAGCGGCAGGCCGATGCCGCCACCGATCCCGAACACCGCGCTGAGCAGGCCGATCGCCGCGGGCACGCGCTCGCGCGGGAAGGTGTCGCGGATGATCCCGAACGCGAGCGGGAAGACGCCGCCGGCGACGCCCTGGATCACGCGTCCGGCGATCACCACGCCGATCGAGTCGGCCAGCGCGCAGACAACCGAGCCGGTCGAGAAGAGCACCAGGACGGCCGTGAGCACGCGGCCCTTGCCGAACTGGTCGCCCAGCTTGCCGACGATCGGCGTCGCGACCGAGGCCGACAGCAGGAAGCCCGTCAGCAGCCACGACGACGCCGTCGCGCTGGCCGAGTACTCCGTCGAGAACGACGGCAGCGCCGGGACGACGAGCGTCTGCGAGAGAGCGAACGACAGCCCCGCGAGCAGCAGCACGGCGAGCACCCCGTTGGGGCGCGTGGCGGTGGGGCTGTTCGCGGCGTCGGACATGACTCGCGCCCGCGGGATCGGGGCGGCGGGTCACGCTAGCAGTAGCGGAGCGGCACTTCCGCTTGCGGCCGGGCGATCCCTTTTCCCGGACGGTGGACCTGGGTATCCTCCGCCTCTACGACTCCCGGACGAGGACTGCCCATGAGCGACGACCAGCGGCCGAAGACCACCACCAACTCGGGGGTCCCCGCCACCAGCGACGAATACTCGCTGACGGTCGGGCCCAGCGGCCCGATCGCCCTGCACGACCACTACGTCGTGCAGAAGATGCAGCACTTCAACCGCGAGCGCGTGCCAGAGCGCGTGGTCCACGCCAAGGGCGGCGGCGCGCACGGATTCTTCGAGGTCACCGAGGACGTGACCCAGTTCACCAAGGCCGACTTCCTCAGCCAGGTCGGCAGGCGGACGCCGATGTTCGCACGCTTCTCGACGGTCGCCGGCGAGCGGGGCTTCCCCGACACGGTGCGCGACCCGCGCGGGTTCGCGCTGAAGTTCTACACCGAGCAGGGCAACTTCGACATGGTCGCCAACAACACGCCGGTCTTCTTCGTGCGAGACCCCTCCAAGTTTCAGGACTTCATCCGCTCGCAGAAGCGCCTCCCGGACACCGGCATGCACTCGCACGACATGCAG
>JBPCPD010000033.1:0-4711 GCA_050999535.1 Thermoleophilaceae bacterium | reverse complement strand
CGCCGTCGCCGGCGCCTGCGTGCGCCCGCTGGCGGCGGTGCTCGTCGCCAGCGCGCTGCTCGGACTGTGGGGGTGGGTCGTCCAGACCGCGCGCGACGTCGACAACACCCAGGGCGGGCGCTCGGAGGCGACAGCGCTCGTGGAGAACGGCCTCTACGTCGTCGAGCATGGCGTCCACCTGACCGAGCTCGGCGCCCTCGCGCGCTTCGAGAGTCCCGCGGGGCTGGGAGCGCTCGGGATGCCATTTCCGGTCGAGGACTCCGACGCGGTCGCCTCGCCGGGAGCGACCTACAGCGTGTTCGCGTTCCGCGAGGGGCTGCCCGCGTACGTCTTCGTTCCGGGCCTGATCCTGCTGGTGGCGCTGCCGGCGATCGGTGCGATCCTGGCCGGCTTCCGCGTCGCGCGCGTGCGTCCCAGGGCGAGCCCCGGCGCCGCCGCGCTGTGGGGGTCGGTCGTCGGGCCGGTGTGGGCGATCGCGGTCGCCCTGCTCAGCGCCCTGGCGAGCAAGGAGCTCTTCGGCGACCCGAGTGCGGACTCGGTCTTCGTCTCCTTCCTCGTCGGCGGCGCGGCGCTCGGCGCGCTCGGTGGCTTCCTGGCCGGCCAGGGCGGCCAGCCCCAGCCGCCGACGGCCTGACCGGACCCCCCCGCCGAGACGCCTCCTCTCATTCCTATACTGGGAGCGCCATGCCGATCTACGAGTACCGCTGCACGAACCGCCACCTGTTCGAGGTCACGCAGCGAATGAGCGAGGAC
The DNA here is from genome assembly GCA_050999535.1 of Thermoleophilaceae bacterium. Classification (GTDB taxonomy): domain Bacteria; phylum Actinomycetota; class Thermoleophilia; order Solirubrobacterales; family Thermoleophilaceae; genus JAAYBF01. Next base: position 3,958 of record JBPCPD010000033.1, on the reverse strand, counting down.
TCGCTCACCGAATGCACCACGTGTGGGGCTCCCGTCCAGCGGGTCTTCCACCCGATCGCCGTCCACTTCAAGGGGTCGGGCTTCTACAACACCGACTACGGCAAGGCGGGCTCGAAGAAGGACCGGGAAGGCAGGGGCGAGTCGGATTCCTCGGACTCGAAGTCCTCGGACTCGTCGTCCAAGGACTCCAAGGACTCCAAGGACTCCAAGGACTCCAAGGACTCGTCGTCCAAGGACTCGAGCTCGGACTCGTCCTCGTCATCGTCGTCCAAGGATTCGAGCGACGGCTCCAAGTCCTCGTCCTCCGGCGACTCCGCGAAGTCCTCGGACTCGTCCAAGGGCTCGGCGCCGGCGTCCTCCTCGTCGAAGAACTGACTTACGGCCCATGCCGCCTTCGGGCGCTCAGCGCCCGAGCAGGCGATCGACCGCGTCGGCCTTCTCGGCGTCGCTGAACTGCAGCTCGCTCGGCCCCAGGACCGAGGGCTGCAGTACGCGCGTCTCGCCGGTGCCTCCCGTCGCCAGGTCGGTCGCCAGCGCGAGCAGGCCCGGGCCGCGCAGGTCGGTCTCGATCGTCTGCGGCGCGCGCCAGCTGACCAGCGGCAGGCGCAGGAACGTCGACGGCGAGAGCAGCTGACCGCGGATGCCGCTGAGCACCTCCTGCTGGCGCGCCGCGCGGTCGAGGTCGTTCTCGTTCGGGGCGCACGGGTTCTTGCGCACGCGTGCGAAGCCCAGCGCTCGGCGCCCGTCGAGCTTGCGCTCGCCCTTGCGCAGGTTGAAGCCGCGGTAGAAGTTGTCGAACTCGGGCGCGCAGATGCGCGAGCGGTTGTTGACCGTCACGCCGCCCATCGCATCGATGAAGCCGGGGAAGTCCTTGAAGTCGACCTCGACGAGGTGGTCGATCTCGAGCCCGTTGCCGAGGAAGCCCTCGACGGTCTCGATCATCAGCCGCGGCCCGCCGAGGGCGTAGGCGCCGTTGATCTTGCCGGTGCCCTGGCCGGGGATCTCGGCGGCGGCGTCGCGGGGGATCGAGAGCTTGCTCACGCGCCCCAGCCGGGCGCGCACGAGCATGATCGTGTCGGCGCGGCCGGGTCCGGACTGGGTCTCGTCGATCGAGGCGCCCTTGCGCTCGTCGGAGCCGAGCACGAGCACGGTGCTGCCAGTGAAGAAGCTCCCGCCCGCCAGCGCGGACGCGGTCTCGTCGGAGCTGCCGCCCTCGAGCTGGGCGCTGACCATGAACAGCACCAACGAGAGCAGGATCCATCCCACGATCGCCAGCGCGAGCCACTTCGCGATCCGCCCGGGTGTGATCGAGCGCCGCTTGCGAGGCTGCTCGGGACCGCGGTCGCGCTGGCTTCCCATCCGCTCGCGCAGCCCTTCCAGCCCCGCGCCTCCGCGACCCCCGCCGCGCCGCGACTTGTAGACCTTGTACTCGGGGGGGTCGCCCGATCCGGGGGAGCTCACGAACCCCTGTATATCGTCCGGACATGCCGCCGCGACGAGTAATCGGGATCGACGCCGGGGGAACGAAGCTCCTGGGAGGCGTCGTCGACGAGCAGCTGGTGGTCCATCACCGCGTCTACCGGACCTGGCGCGGAGCCGATCGGCAGGAGACGCTCGACATCATCGTCGGGGCCGTCGAGGAGGTTCGCGCGGTCGCCCCCGAGGTCGATGCGGTGGGCTTCGGGATCCCCTCGCTGGTGGGCCTCGAGACGGGCCGTTCGGTGTGGTCGAACCACCTGCCGATCGACGACGTGCCCTTCCGCGAGGTGATGAGCGAGCGGCTCGGGCTGCCGGTGGTGGTCGACAACGACGCCAACCTCGCCGCGCTTGCCGAGCACCGCCACGGCGCGGCGCGCGGGGCCGACCACGCGGTCCTGATCGCGCTCGGGACCGGGATCGGCGCGGGGCTGGTGCTCAACGGGCGCGTCTACCGGGGTGCGCGCGGCTTCGGCGGCGAGCTTGGGCATCTCGTGGTCGACCATCGGGGCGAGGAGTGTCCGGGCAACTGTCCGGGGAGGGGCTGCCTCGAGGTGATCGGCTCGGGCCGCGCGATCGGCAGGGCGGGGGAGGCATTCGCGCGTGCGCGGCCCGACTCGGCGCTCGGTCGGCGCCTGGCGAACGACCTCCCGGTCACCGGGGGCATCGTCACCGAGCTGGCCCACGGCGGCGACGAGCCCGCCCGTTCGGTGCTGGCCGAGGTGGGGCGGGCGCTGGGGGCGGGGCTGTGTGGGATCGTCAACGCGCTCGATCCCGAGGTCGTCGTCGTCGGCGGCGGAGCGGTGCGTGCCGGGGACCTGCTGCTGGATGCGGTACGCGAGGTCGTCACCGAGCGCGCGCTGCCGCCGATCGCGGGCGCGGTGCGCATCGTGCCCGCCCACTTCGGGGACGAGTCCGGGATGCTCGGGGCGGCACTGCTGGCGCTGGGGGAGGGAGCGGAGTGAGCCTCGTCGTCTGTCCGACGCCGATCGGAAACCTCGAGGACGTGACGTTACGCGTGCTCTCCGCGCTGCGCGAGGCGGATGTCGTGGCCTGCGAGGACACACGGCGTACGCGCACGCTGCTCGACCGCTACGGGGTCAGCGCGGCGCTGGTCAGCTATCACGAGCACAACGAGCGCGAGCGCACGCCGGAGCTGGTGGCGCGCATGCAGGCCGGCGACACGGTCGCCCTGGTCTCCGATGCCGGGATGCCGCTGGTCTCGGACCCCGGCTACGTGCTGGTGCGCGCCTGCGTGGCGGCCGGGCTCGCGGTCGACGTGCTCCCCGGCCCCTCTGCGGCGCTCGCGGCGCTGGTCGCCTCGGCGCTGCCCGCCGACCGCTGGCGCTTCGCCGGCTTCCTGCCGCGCAAGCGCGGTGAGCTGGAGCGGGTGCTCGGCGAGCCGGGCGGCACGCTGATCGCCTTCGAGTCGGCGCGGCGGCTGCCGGCCACGCTCGCGCTGCTCGCCTCGCTCGAGCCCGAGCGTGAGGCCGCGGTCTGTCGCGAGCTGACCAAGGTTCACGAGGAGGTCGTGCGCGGGAGCGCCGCCGAGCTCGCCGAGCGCTACCGAGGATCGCCGCCAAAGGGCGAGTTCGTGCTGGTGCTCGGCCCCGCCGCCGAGGCCGCGGCGGGCGCCGATCGCGCGGGCCTGGAGGCCCTGCGCCGCCTCGTCGAAGCCGGAGCCAAGCCACGCGTGGCGGCCGGCGTGGTCGCAGAGCTCACCGGCGCCAGCGCGAACGAGCTCTATCGCGCGCTGACGAGCTGACCGGCGCGGCGCACAGGAGGACCGCCCGACGTGCGCCCGGGCGCATGTCGGCGTGACGGGGTCGTCGGCTTGGTAACGGCTTCGCATCGCTGTGCGACGGTTCGGCGACGGCGCTCCCACGCTCGCGGCGCGCGGATCTACCGTGGCTCGCATGCCACCTCGCGCCCGCCTCCTGCTCGCCTCGCTGGCCCTGCTGCTGCCGTTCGCGCTGGTGCCCACGCTGCCCGCGCAGGCGTCGGGCGACTGGCGCTGGCCGGTCGACGGCGAGCTGGTCACCGCCTACCGCAACGGCGGCGATCCCTACGCGGGCGGGCAGCACCGCGGCATCGACGTCGCGGCCGAGCCCGGGACCGCGGTGCGCGCGGCGGCCGCCGGGACGGTTCGCTTCGCGGGCGTCGCTGGATCCTCGGGGCTGACGGTTTCGGTGCGAACCACCGACGGGCGCTACGACACCTCCTATCTCCACCTCTCCAAGGCGAACGTGCACGAGGGCGACGTGGTGGGCGCGGGCGAGGAGCTCGGTGCCAGCGGCGTCACCGGCCGGCGGTCGAGCGAGCGGCCCCACCTGCACTTCGGCGTGCGCGAGGCCGGCAGCCGCCACGCCTACGTCGATCCGCTCGACCTGCTCGGCCCGCCGCCGGCGCAGGAGGCCACGGCGCGGCCGGCACCCGGCCCCGTCAAAGTTTCGGGTCCCGTACCCGCCTCCGCGGCGCTGCC
>JBPCPD010000029.1:0-4449 GCA_050999535.1 Thermoleophilaceae bacterium | reverse complement strand
CAGCACCTCGCAGCGCACGTCGACCGGGCGGCCGTCGTAGGTGCGCTGCGCCGTGGCATGGCCGGCAAGGTCGGGCAGGTCGGGGGCGAGCGCTCGCCACAGCCAGCGCATCGGCTCCTCGAGCGGCTTCGGTTCGGGCCGCTTCTCGAGGTCGGTGGCGCCGCTGCAGATCAGGTGCTCGCGCGCGCGGGTCATCGCGACGTAGAAGACGCGGCGCTCCTCCTCCTCGTCCTCGACGCGGGCCTCCGCGCGGATCGCGCCGAGCTGCGAGCTGTCGGTCGCGCCGCCGCCCAGCGACGCCAGGCGCATGCCGACGCGGCCGTCGTCGGTGACGCGCAGGGCAGAGTCGTCCTCGCGGCCGGCCTTGCCGAGGTCGGCGACGCAGACGACCGGGAACTCGAGGCCCTTCGCACGGTGGATGGTCATCAGCCGCACGGCGTCGAGCTGCTCGGCCTCGAGCGGCGCCTCCCCCTCGCGCGGCGCGATCAGGTCGCGCTCGGCGACGAGGTCGATGAAGCCGCGCAGGTCGCGCCCGCCCTCGGCCTCGAACTCACGTGCGAGGCGCATCAGCTTGCGCACGTTGGCCATCCGGCGCTCGCCGCCCGGCTGGGCGAGCAGGGCGCGGTCGTAGCCGCTCCGCGTGACGGCGCGGTCGATCAGCGTCTCGAGCGAGACGCGTGCGGCGGCGACGCGCTCCTCGCGGAAGAGCTCGACGAAGGCGCGCAGGCGGTCCGCGTCCGCGGTTGGGAGGTCGGCGGCGAGGCGCTGGATCGCAGGCGCCCCCTCATCGCCGGCGAGCGCCTCGAGCACCCGCCAGACGTCCCAGCCCGCGCCCATCCGCCGTGCGCAGGCGGCGACCAGCACGAGCGCGTCAAGCGAGGCGCCGACCAGCGGCGAGGCGAGCACCGAGTGCAGCGCGAGCTCGTCGAGTGGGTTGGCCAGCGCCGCGAGCCACGCGCGCAGATCGCCGACCTGCTGCTGGCTGAAGTAACCGCGCCCGCCGATCACGTGCGTCGGGATCCCGCGATCGGTGAGCGCTCGCTCGTAGACGCCGATGTCGGTGCTCGCGCGCAGCAGCAGCGCGACGTCACCGAACGCGAAGCGTCCGCCGCGCGTGAGCTCGTCGACGCGCCGCGCGAGCAGCCGCGCCTCGGCGGCCCGCCACGGCGGCACGTCGGCCAGCGCGGCGCCGAAGGGCGGCTCGCCGCGCTCGAGCTCCGCCGCGAAGCGCTCCTCCCACCGTCCGCGGCTGCGGTCGACGCACAGCAGCTCGACGCAGGGACCCTCCGGGGCGAGCTCGGGCGAGTTGAGTCCGCCAGGGGAGGCCAAGTCGCCCACGGCCTCGCCCGGTGCAGACGCCGACGACTCGTCAACGCCCGACGGCGCCGGCGCCCGCAGCGCGTCGAACCCCTCCCCCCACAGCTCCCCGAAGACGAGATCGACTGCGTCGAGCACCTCTTCCCGGCTGCGGAAGTTGACCGTCAGCCGCTCGGCGCGCCCGCGCTCGTCGGCGAGCGAGCGCGCCGTGCGAAACAACCCGACGTCGGCATGGCGGAAGCGGTAGATCGACTGGCGCTCGTCGCCGACGCGGAAGAGGTTGTTGCGCTCGAGCAGCCCGAGGATCCGGTCCTGGACTGGGTTGACGTCCTGCAGCTCGTCGACGAGCACGTGCGCGAAGCGTCCGGCGTAGTGGTCGCGCAGCGCCTCGTCGCGCACGAGCAGGTCGGCGACGATCAGCTCGAGGTCGTCGAAGTCGAGGCCGGAGCGTTCGCGCTTGGCGGCGGCGTAGCGGTCGCCATAGAGGCGGATCAGGTCGCGCAGCAGGACGTGGTCGAGGTACTCGCGGTGGGCGACGCAGCAGGCGCGGTAGGCATCCAGCGCGCCGCGGTAGCGCTCGCACGCCTCGCCGGCGAGCGCCTTGGCACTCGCCTTGAAGGCCAGCTCGTCGAGCTCGTCCGGCTCGGGGATCCCGTCCTCGCCAAGCCGCTCGAGCGCCTCGGCGCAGCGCTCGACGCGAGCGCGCGCGGCGTCGACACGCCGGCCTGTCGCCGCCCCGATCTCCGCCAGCACCGGCGCAAGCGCCGCCGCGAGCGCCTCGCGCTCGCCCGCCGGCCGCGGCGCCTGCACCTCGGGCAGCTCGGGACGGGCCTCGCCGCGGCTGCGCAGGTGCGCGTAGGCGGTGCGCACCATGTCGCGCAGGCGGTCGGGGGTGTAGGTGACGACGAGCCGCAGCCGCTCGGCCTGCGCTCCTCCCCGCTCGGGCTGCGCTCCAGAGAGAGTCTGGCTGCGGTGCTCGCCCGATCGGCGATCGGGCTGCGCTCCTGGCCCGCCGCCGAGGAACTGCGCCAGAGCGCGGTCGAAGGCGTCGATGCCCAGGCGCTCGGCCTCGACGCCGTCGAGCACCCGGAACTCGGGATCGAGGCCGGCGGCGAGCGCGTGGGTGCGCAGCACGCGCGCGCAGAAGCCGTGGATCGTCGAGATCCAGGCGGAATCGGCCGCGCGCGCCTGGTCACGCGTGCCGTCTGCGGCCAGCTTGGCGCGCAGTCGCATCCCGAGTTGCGCCGCGGCCTTCTCGGTGAAGGTGATCGCCAGGACGTCCTCGACCGCGACGCCGTCCTCGACCACAGCCGCGACGAAGCGCTCGACGAGCACGGTCGTCTTGCCGGTCCCGGCGCCGGCGCTCAGCAGCAGCGAGCCGTCGCGGCGCTGCACCGCTCGCCGCTGCTCGGGCGTGAGCTCGGTCACGCCTCGACCCGGCAGACCGATGGGTACGAGCAGCCGCCGCGGTAGGCGCAGGAGCCCGGGCAGGCGGCGAGGCGGCCGGCGCGCATGGCCGCGGCGATCGCAGCGATCGACCGCTCGGCCTCGGCCACCAGTGCCTCGAGCTGCTCGGGCGCCAGGCGGTCTTTGTCGACGAAGTCGCGGCCGAGCTCGGCAGTGAGCTCGGCCGAGACCGCGCCGCGCGGGCGGCGGTCGCCACCGCCGAGCGGCACGTAGACCCCACCCGCCGCGCGCAACCCGAGCGCCCGCTGGGTGACGAGCATGTAGAGCGCCGCCTGAAAGCGGTTCTCGCGCGCCCAGTCGCTCGCCTTGTACGAGCCGACGCGCCCGCCCTTGTAGTCCCGCACGAGCGCCCAGCCGCCCCACGTGTCGACGCGGTCGATCACCCCGCGCACCCGCAGCCCTTCGGCGAGCTCGACGGCCGGATGCTCGGAGCCCTCGAAGCCGAAGCGCAGCTCCAGATGCTCGGGCTCGAAGGACGTATCGCTGATCGCCTCGTGGCGCAGGAAGCGCAGCAGGTCGAGCTCGAGCCGGCGCACGGCGGCGCGCACGCGCGTCCGGTCGGGCGAGAGCTGGAAGGCGCCGCGCTCTGACTCGAGCGCCGCGAGCATCAGCCGCTCGGCCTCGGGCAGGCTCGCAGGCGTCACGCGCGCGCTGCCGGTGAGCGCGCGCAGACCCGAGAGCGTCAGCTCGAGCACGCGATGGGCGTAGGCGCCGCGCGCCATCTGCTCGGGGTCGAGCTCGAGCTTCTCCGGCCGCAGCACGTCCTCGACGAGCCACTTGACGGGGCAGTCGGCGTAGTGCTCGAGCGCGCTCGCCGAAACCACGTCGCGGGCGGCCAGCTCGGCGCGTGCCGCCGGGGCGCTCAAGTGCCCGACCTCGTCCGCGGCGCGGCGGGCGCCCTGCGCGGCCAGCGCGCGCTCCCACTCGGCCGCGGTCGGGGCCTGGTCGAGCGGCCACGTGACGTCGGCGAGCGAGCGTGAGCGCACGTGCTCGTCGAGGTCGCCGATCACAGCGCGCACGTCGTCGAGGAACGGCGACGGGACCTCGGGGTCACCCTCCTCGTCGCTGGTGCGCGTGGAGAGCACGAGCAGCCGCTCGGCGCGCGAGGCGCAGACGTAGAAGAGGTAGCGCTCGCGGTCGAGCTCGTCCTCGCGCAGCGGCAGGCCGAGCTCGCCGGCGGCGTTGATCGCGCGGCGGTCGCCATCGGGCAGGAAGGGCTCGGCGCGACCGGCGCGCGGGAATTCGCCGGCCTGCAGGCCCAAGACGAGCACGGCCGTAAAGCGCCGCGCGCGGATGGCAAGCGGGGAGGCGACCTGGACGCGGTCGGGCTGGGGCGCCTCGCCGGCGCGCACCGGGAGCTCGGCGAGCACGTCGTGGACGCGCGGCGCGGCAAGCACGACGCCCGTGCGCGCGAGCGCGGCCAGCTCGGCGAGCGCGTCGTGGGCCGCGCGGTAGGCGCGTGCTTCGTCGAGCTCGGCACCGTGCAGGACGTGGGCGGCGCGCTGGTGCGGCGCGGAGAAGAGGCGCTCGAGCAGGCGGTTCAGCTCCTCGACGAGTCCCTGCGTGTCGCGCGCGCGGGCGAGGCGGTCGAGCGCGGCCAGCGGCCAGCGGCCGGGCGTCGCCTCCCACAGCGCCCGCGCCTCGGCGGCCGAGCGCAGGCCGCTC
>JBPCPD010000069.1:0-4687 GCA_050999535.1 Thermoleophilaceae bacterium | reverse complement strand
GATGAAGCGCTGAGCACTGAGGAGCGCTCTTCGGCGCTCGAGGTCAACGAGTTGATCGCCGCGGCGGAGGTGCCGAAGGCCACTTCGTATGACGGCCCCGTGTCGGGCTGCAGCGGACCTGTCGCGAGTTACGACGAGTGGCTGCAGCAATGGGACCGCCGTTCAGCTTCGCTGCTGCCACGCCTGCCACCAGCAATTTGCGCGCGGCTGGAGCTCCTTAGTCATCTTCTCGAGCGCAGCTCCAAGGTTCACACCAGCGGGCTCGGGCGGGGTCGAAACCACTCCGCCCGTCCCTGGCCGACCGGAACGGCCCCGGCACCCGGGCCGCGCTCGGGCTCGCGGTCCTCGTCGGGCTGATTTTCACCTACGAGACGCTGCGCTTCTCGGAGCTGCGCGCGAAGATGCGCCACCAGCTCGCGCACTGAGCGCGCTCAGCGCTCGCTCGGCAGCGGCTGCACCTCGGTCGGCCGGCTCGGCCCCGACTCGTCGAGCGCGCCCGGCGTGCGCAGCGGCTCGCCGCGCCGCCACGCCGCGCGGGCGATCACGTGTGCCGCGACGGGCGTGGTGAACAGCACCAGGACGCCGATCAGCACGACGCGCGCGAGCACCGCACCGTCGCCTCCGGCCGCGGCGGCGAGCAGGAACGCGACGATGCCGAGGAACACAGCCTTCGCCGCCGCGTGCAGCTGGGCGTAGACGTCGGGCATGCGAAAGAGCCCGACCACCCCGATCGTGCAGACGACCAGCCCGAGCACGACGAGCGCGTCGGCGGCGATCGCGAGCACCACTAGAACAGCCTCCCGCGCGTGTAGAAGCGCGCCGCCGCCAGCGTGCCGATGAAGCCCAGCGCGGCGAGCAGCAGCGCGGCATCGAGGAAGTAGGACACGGCCTCCGAGGCCGACCACAGCACCAGCAGCCCGATCAGCATCAGCACGAGCGTGTCGAGCGCGAGGATGCGGCCGGCGTCCGAGCGCGAGCGCACGAGCACGACCAGGCACGCGAGCACGAGCACGGTCAGCCACAGCGCAGCGAGGGCGAAGACGGCCTCGTGGATCACGGGAAGACGCCCCGCTGGTAGCGCTCGTAGAAAAGCTCGTGGCGGCGCCGCACGGCATCGGGATCGCGCGCGTCGAGGACGTGGAAGAGCATCACGCCGCGCTCGCGGTCGAGGTCGACGAACACCTCTCCCGGCGACAGGGTGATCGCGATCGCCGTCGCGACGATCCCCGTCTCCGTGCGCTGCCCGACGGGCACCGCCACGATCCCCGGCCGGCGCAGCTCGCGCGCGCCGAGCACGACCACCGCCACCTCCCATGTGCCGGCCACCACGTCACCCACCACCGCCAGCGCGAACGGGAAGAAGCGCACGATGCGCCCCGCCAGCGGCGGGCCGCCCGCGCCAGAGCCGACCAGCGTCAGCCGCCGCGTGAGCGCGAGCGCGACGGCCGCAACGAGCACGCCCGCGAGCGCGTCGAGCGGATCGAGGCTCGCGAGCGTGAGCAGGTACACGCCCGTCAGGGTCGCGAGCGCTGCGAGCGTGCGGATCACGCGGGCATCGCCCCCAGCGCCCGCGCGGCCTCCTGGCCGGCCGCGAGCAGCGGCTGCGGCCACAGCCCGAGCGCGACCACCAGGCAGGCGACCGAGAACGAGACCAGCCGCAGCGCCAGCCGGCTCTCGCCCTCCCCCTGCGCGTGCCGGCCCTCGCCGGTCCAGAAGTCGTGCTGGTAGAGCTGGAGCATGTAGACGAACGACAGCGCGCCGCCGACGAACACCAGCGCGACCAGCGCGACGCTCTGCTCGTCGACCCCGGCGCGGAAGAGCTCGAGCTTGCCGAAGAAGCCCGCCGTCGGCGGCAGCCCCGCGACGCTGAACGCTCCGATCGCGAACGCCGCGGCCACCAGCGGCCCGCGGATCTCGGTCGAGACGAACAGCAGCGTTTTGCTGATCGCGTTGGCGATCGCGTAGACGACCGCCGCGCCGTAGCCGACCGGCCCGCCGATGCCGATCGCGATCAGCACGTAGCCGGCCTGCCCAATCGCCGAGTAGGCCAGCACCTCGGGCGCCGTGCGCCGCGAGAGCGCCTGCGCCGCCCCGTAGACGATGCTCGCGGTGCCGAGCACGAGCAGCACGGTGGCGCCGAGCTCGAGCTCCACGGGCAGGATCCCGGCGCAGAAGCGCAGCAGGCCGTAGCTGCCGATGTTCGCGACGGCGCCGCTCAGGATCGCCGCGACCGCGGGCGTCGAGCTGACGTAGACGGTCGGCAGCCAGAAGTGGAAGGGGAACAGCCCGAGCTTGATGCCGAACGCGACGAAGAACCCGATCGCGATCAGGATCACCGCATTCGCCTCGACGCCGGCGACGCGCTGCGCGACCGCCTCCATCTCCAGCGTGCCGGTGACGTGGTAGATCGCGGCGACGGCAAGCAGGAACAGGAACGAGCCGAGCAGGTTGACCACGGCGAAGATGAACCCGGCGCTGAGCTGGCGCGCCTCGTCGCCATAGCAGCTGAGGATGTACGAGGCGAGCATCGACAGCTCGAAGAAGACATAGAAGTTGAATACGTCGCCGGTCAGGAAGAGGCCGTTGAGCCCGGTGGCGAGGAACAGCACCAAGGCGCCAAAGGCACGGGAGCCGACGCCGTCGAGCACCTGGTGGACCAGCGCCACCAGCAGCGCACCGCTCGAGACGAGCGCGAACAGCACGCCGAGGGCATCCGCGCGCAGCACGATCCCCACGCCCGGCGCCCAGCCGCCGGCGACCATCTGGCGCGGGCCGTCGGCGAGCACGAGTCCCGCGAGCACGGCCGTCGCGACGAAGCTCGCCGCGAGCACCGCGACGGCCGCCCAGCCGGCCGCCGGCCGCCGGCCGTCGACCAGCGCCAGCGCGACGGCACCGACCCACGAGATCGCAAGCGGCGCGACGATCGTCATACCGACAGCTCCCTGCTGTCCTCTTCCTCCGCGCGCAGCGCCTCGGCGCTCGAGAGCTCGTCGAGGTCGACGGTGCGCGCGGAGGCGTAGATGCGGTAGGCGAGGCTCAGCAGCAGCGCCGTGACGGCGAAGCCGATCACGATCGCGGTGATCGCCAGCGCCTGGACGACGGGGTCGCTGACCGCCGCTCCCGGCGCCGCCGAGATCGGGCTGGCGCCGCGCTCGAGGCCGCTCGTGACCAGGGCGAGGTTGGCCGCGTTGGCGATCAGCACGATGCCGAGCGTGATCCGGAACAGGTCGGGCTTGAGCAGCAGGGACGCCCCGCTGCCAAAGATCACGCCGACCGCGAGCGCGAACAGCAGCGTCACGGCCCGCCCTCGCCCTCTCCCTCGGCGACGTGCGCGATCGCGCGCACGATCCCCACGACCGCCGCGAGCACCAGCACGAAGATCGCGACGTCGAACGCGACGGCGGTGATCAACTCGATCGTCCCGAGCTCGACGACGTGCGCGCCCGGAGCGGGCGCATGCTCGAGCAGCGCGTCGCCGCGCACGAGCGGGATCAGCGCGACGGCGAGCGCGCCCAGCAGCGCGACGAACACCGCCGGGCCGATCAGCCGCAGCGCGAGCAGCCGCTCGGCCTCCTCGCGCCCGAGCGCGAGGTACTGCAGCACGATGCCAAGCGCTGCGATGACGCCCGCGGAGAAGCCGTCGCCGACATCGGCGTAGCCCTTGACGAGCACCGCGGCGGCGACCACGAGGATCGGGGCCATCAACAGCCGCGCCGCGGCGACGGTCAGCACGCTCGTCACCGCAGCCGCCCCCTGCGCAGCAGCGAGCTCACGCCCAGGAAGGCGACCGCGATCACGGTCACCTCGACGAGCGTGTCGAGCGCGCGAAAGTCCGCCAGGATCGCGGTCACGACGTCCTCGGCGTGGGCGTCCTCGGTAAGGCGCACATGCTCGGCGGCGATGCTCTCGCCCTGCACCGGGCGCGACAGCGCGCCCCAGGCGAGCAGGAACGCGACGCCGCCCGAGACCACGCCGACGAGCGGGTCGCGCCAGCGCCGCGTGGCGCTCGTCGGCAGCTCGGCCTCGCGCCGCAGGACGTCGGCGGGCACGAGCGAGAACACGCCCAGCAGCAGCACCGCGAGGACGGTCTCGACGAGCACCGCGACCAGCGCGACGTCGGGCGCCCCGATGAACGCGTAGACCGCCGTCAACCCGTAGCCGACGGTCGCGACCACCAGCGCGAGCGTGAGGTGGCGCCGCGGCAGCGTCGAGGCGAGCGCCCCCGCGCAGGCGACCAGCAGCGCCAGCACCAGCCCGGCGTCGCGCACGCGGATCGAGCCTACGGTGTAGGCGCCCGCCGACGGGGTCGCCAGCACGCCGATCACGACCAGCAGGCCGGCGGGCATCAGGACCGAGGCGACGCGCGTGCGCAGGTCTCGCACCTCGAAGTCGTGGATCCGGTCCGACAGGCGGTTGAGCGCCGCCAGCGAGCCGCCGTAGATGCGCTCGGGCCCGAATCTGGCGCCGATGCCGGCCACCTTGATCAGCGGATCGCGCAGCCCGTCAGCGCAGACCAGCAGCAGCGATCCCAGCGCCCAGGCGCCGAGCGCCATCAGGTTCTCGGTGCGCAGGTCGAGGTGGTAGGCGACGCTCGCCTCGGCCGGGCCGAGCACGCTCGCGCGCGCGGCATCGGCGGCCAGGTCGGCGGCGGGGCTCGGGACCAGGCCGCCGGCCAGCGCCGCGAGCC
>JBPCPD010000181.1:0-4400 GCA_050999535.1 Thermoleophilaceae bacterium | reverse complement strand
ACGAGGTTGTAGGTGAAGGAGTCGTAGTTGTCGATGATCAGGACACGGGGGGCTCGCGCCCCCCGTGGACCCCCCCGGGCGCCTGGCCGGTCGAAGGTGGGGCGGGGGGGTTGCGCCCCCCCCCGGGCCCCCCGGGACGCCTGGCCCGGCGGCGGGCTCGCTCATCCCCAGTCCTCCTGCTCGCACGCCAGCTCGATCGCCTGGAACACGGCACCGGCCTTGGCCTCGGTCTCGCGCACCTCGTAGCCGGGCTCGGAGTCGGCGACGATGCCGCCGCCCGCCTGCACGTGCACGCGCCCGTGCTTGACCAGCGCCGAGCGGATGTAGATGCAGGTGTCGAGCTCGCCGGTGTAGGAGAGGTACCCCACCGACCCGCCGTAGGGTCCACGGCGGACCGGCTCGACCTCGTCGATGATCTGCATCGCGCGGATCTTCGGCGCGCCCGACAGCGTCCCGGCCGGAAGCGAGGCCTCGAGCGCGTCCATCGCCGTCACGTCCGCGCGCAGCGTGCCAGACACCGCGGAGACGATGTGCAGCACGTGCGAGTAGGTCTCGACGGACATCAGCTCGTCGACGGCGACCGAGCCGAACTCGCACACGCGACCGAGGTCGTTGCGGGCGAGGTCGACGAGCATCACGTGCTCGGCGCGCTCCTTCTCGTCGGCGAGCAGCTCCTCGGCCCGCGCGAGGTCGCCGGCCGCGGTATCGGCGCGGGGCCGGGTACCGGCGATCGGCCGCTGCTCGGCGCGCCGGCCGGCGACCTTGATCAGTGACTCCGGCGACGCGCCGGCGATCTCGAAGTCCTCGAAGTCGAGGAAGTACATGTACGGGCTCGGGTTGACCGCGCGCAGCCCGCGGTAGATCGAGAACGCCTCGACGGGTGCATCCGCGCTCCAGCGCTGGCTCGGCACGACCTGGTAGGCGTCGCCGGCGCGGATGTAGGCCTTGCAGGCCTCGACCGCGTCGGCGTAGCCCTCGGGGCCCATGTTCGAGATGAACGCCGGCGCCTCGCGGACGGCCGCCCGCGCCCGCGGGACGGGGGCGGAGAGCCGCTCGCGCACCGCTGCGATCGCCTCGATCGCGTCGGCGTAGGCGCGCGCGACATCGTCCTCGACGAAGACGTTGGCGAGGATCGTCAGCTCATGGCGCAGGTGGTCGAAGGCGACCAGCACGTCGCTGACCATCAGCGCCATGTCGGGCATCCCGACCGCGTCGGGGTTGCCGGGACCGACCGCCGGCTCGGCGTGACGGACGAGGTCGTAGCCGAACAGGCCGACCGCGCCGCCGGCGAACGGCGGCAGCCCCTCGAGCGGCGCGACCCGGAAGCGGTCGAGCTCGTGCTGTACCGCGCCGTAGGGGTCGTGCGGGTCGCGCTGTTGCCCGCCGACGGTGAGCCGGCCGTCCTGCAGGCGGATCACGCTGCGCGGGCGAAAGCCCAGGAACGACCAGCGCCCGAAGCGCTGGCCCTGCTCGGCGGACTCGAGCAGAAAGGACGGCCCGTCGCCGCGCAGTTTGAGGTAGGCCGAGACCGGCGTCTCGACGTCATCGACGAACGTGTGGCGCAGCGGGACCAGCGTGTGCTCGCGCGCCAGTTCGCGCACCTGCTTGAGCGACGGGATGACCGCGGGCGCGCGCGCGGCGGGCGCGCCTAGCCGCTCGGGCACGGCTCGTGATCCGATCGGGCCCGGCGCGTTGTACCGCTGCGCCTCACCGCCGTCGCGCGTTGAGCACGGCGAGCGCATCGCCCAGCAGGAGGCCGCGGGCGGCGAGCAGCACCGTCAGGTGGTAGAGCACGTCGGCGGCCTCCTCGGCGACGCGCTGGTCGCTCTCCTGCGCGGCGGCGCGCGAGACCTCGTCGGCCTCCTCGCGTACCTTCGCCGCGATCAGCGGCGGGTCTGCGAGCAGCTGCGCCGTGTAGCTGGAGCCCGCCTCGCCGGTGGCGGCCGCCGCCTGGCGCTGCGCGATCGTGCGCTCGAGCGCCGGCAGCGCCTCGGCGACCTGGAGATCGAGGTCGCCGCGGTAGAAGCAGCTGCGCTGCCCCGTGTGGCAGGCCGGACCGGCGGCGTCGACGAGGGCCACGAGCGTGTCCGCGTCGCAGTCGTAGCGCAGCGCGCGCACGCGCATGACGTTGCCCGAGGTCTCGCCCTTGCGCCACGGCTCGCCGCGCGAGCGGCTCCAGAAGTGCATCTCGCCGGTCGCGCGGGTGCGCTGAAGCGCCTCGGCGTTCATGTAGGCGAGCGTCAGCACCTCGCCGGTGCCCGCGTCCTGCATCACGCACGCCACCAGGCCGTGCTCGTCGAAGCGAATCTCTTCCACCGCCCGATTGTCCCACTCGCACCGTCCGGCCCTCACGCGCCGGGTGGCCAGACCGCCCAGGCAGCCCTTCGATCAGTCGATGCCGACGCGATCCAGCAGGCTCTCGTCACCGCGCCACCCGCGCCGGACCTGCACCCGCAGCTCGAGATGGACGTGCCGGTCCAGGAGCGCCTCGAGCTCGCGCCGTGCCGCGGTTCCGATCGCCTTGATCATGCGGCCGCGGGCGCCGATCAGGATCGCCTTCTGCGATTCGCCCTCGACCCAGGCCAAGGCCTGGATCACCAGCAGCCCGTCGTCGCGCTCGTAGACGTCGGCGAGCTGGACCTCGACGGCGTGGGGCAGCTCGGCGTGAGTGCGCAGCAGTATCTGCTCGCGCACGATCTCCGCCAGGCGAACCTCCTCGGAGAGGTCGGTGCGCGCCTCGGGGGGGTAGAGCAGGGGACCCTCGGGCAGGAAGCCCTTCAGCTCATCGGTCAGCGCGGAGATCCCGGATCCGGTGCGCGCGCTGATCGGGTACAGCTCGCCACGCACGTCGAGCTCCGCGGCCCTGGTCAGCGCCTCGAGCGTGCGCGCGCGGGAGAGGCGATCGACCTTGTTCAGCGCGGTCACCGCCGGCAGCCCGACGCGGCGGATCGCGCGTGCTATGTAGCGGTCGCCGGCCCCGACCGCCTGCTCGCCGTTGAGGATGAACAGAACGGCGTCGGCGTCACGGAGCGCGGCCTCGACGCGGCGCTGCATCCGCTCGGTCATCGCGTCGCGCGGGCGCTGCACGCCGGGCAGGTCGACGAGGATGAGCTGCCAGTCGTCGCCGGTGACGATCCCGCGGACCTCACGGCGCGTCGTCTGGGGCTTGTCCGAGACGATCGCGATCTTGTCCCCGACGAGCCGATTGATGAGCGTCGACTTGCCCGTGTTGGGACGCCCCGCGAGCGCGACGAAGCCGCTGCGCGTCACAGCCGCGCAAGCACGGCGCGCTGGAGCGCGAGCATCTCGCCGTCATCGGTCTCGTGGTCGTGCCCGCAGAGGTGCAGGACTCCGTGAACGACGGCCTCGGCGATGTCCTGCGTGTGCTCGGGGCAGATCACCACGTCGCCGAGCTCGCGGGGACCGTGCGCGGGACCGCGCTCGTCGACCGGGAACGAGAGCACGTCGGTCGGCGTGTCGCGGTCGCGATGGGCGCCGTTCAGTCGCCGGATCTCCGCGGCATCGACGAGGGTGATGGCCACGTGGCCCTCCGCCACCCCGGCCGCGGCCAGCGCCGCCCGTGCCGGCGGGCGCAGGGCTTCCTGCGGGCCGCCGAGAATCTCGACCTCGACCGCCGTGGCAGGCACCTACGCCTGCTTCCGCGCGGAGCGCAGCTCCGTCGCCGACTGCTCGGAGTGGGCGTTGTAGGCGGCGACGATGCGCTGCACCAGCTTGTGGCGCACGACGTCCTCGCCGCCGAAGCGCACGAACTCGATGCCCTCGACTTCGCCGAGGATCTCGCCGATCACCACCAGGCCGGAGCGCTGGTCACGCGCGAGGTCGACCTGGGTGACGTCGCCGGTCACGACCATCTTGGAGTTGAAGCCGAGCCGGGTGAGCACCATCTTCATCTGCTCCGGCGTTGTGTTCTGGGCCTCGTCCACGATGATGAACGCGTCGTTGAGCGTCCGCCCGCGCATGAAGGCCAGGGGCGCCACCTCGATCACGCCGCGCTCGAGATGCTGATTGACCTTCTCCGGCTCGAGCATGTCGTAGAGCGCATCGAAGAGCGGGCGCAGGTAGGGATCGACCTTGGCCATCAGGTCGCCCGGCAGGAAGCCGAGCCGCTCGCCGGCCTCGACGGCCGGCCGGGTGAGCACGATCCGGTTGACCTCGCGCCGTTGCAGCGCTGCGACGGCCATCGCAACCGCAAGAAAGGACTTGCCGGTGCCGGCCGGGCCGATCCCGACCGTGATCGTCTGAGCGCGGATCGCGTCGATGTAGCGCTTCTGGTTGACGGTCTTGGGCGCGACCCGCAACGCACGGTGGCGCCAGACGACGTCCTCGAGGATCTCGCTCGGGCTCTCGTGGCGATCGAGCGCCCCCGCGATCGCCTCGAT
>JBPCPD010000025.1:0-10532 GCA_050999535.1 Thermoleophilaceae bacterium | reverse complement strand
GAAGGTGTCGGTCACGACGCCAACAACCTCAGCAGCTCGTGCTCGTCGCGCGCGGTGCGCTGCTCTCCGCTGCTCATGTCCTTGACCTCGATCGCGTCCCCGACGATGACCACGGCGCGCGCGCCGAGCCGGTCGGCGTGCTTGAGCTGGCCCTTGAGCGAGCGTCCCGCCTGTTCGAGCTCGACGCGCCCGTCGAGCGCCGGCCGCAGCGTGCGCGCGAGCGCGAAGGCACGCCGGGCCGCCTCCGGCTTGGCGACGGCGACGTAGACCGGCCCGTCCGCTTCAGGCTCTTCGTCGCCGTCGGCGGCGAGCAGGATGCGCTCGATCCCGGCGGCCCAGCCCACGCCCGGCGTCGGCGGCCCGCCAAGCTGCTCGACCAGTCCGTCGTAGCGTCCGCCCCCGCCGACCCCGCGCTGGGCGCCGAGCGCCGCGCTCTCGAACTCGAAGACCGTGCGCGTGTAGTAGTCGAGCCCGCGCACGAGCGTCGGGTCGAGCTCGTACGCCAGCCCGGCGTCGTCGAGCAGCGCGCGCACGGTGGCAAAGTGCTCGGCGTCGGCCGCGCCCAGGTGGTCGCCCAGGAGCGGGGCGTAGTCCGTCACCGCGCGCGTGCCGGGGTGGTCGGAGTCGAAGGCGCGCAGCGGGTTCTCGTCGATGCGCGCGCGCACTTCCTCGGAGAGCTCGCCCTCGCGCCCGCGCAGGTGCGCGCGCAGCTCCTCCCCATAGGCGGCGCGGGTCGGCGCGTCACCCAGGCTCGACAGCCGCAGGCGCAGCTGCGCCACGCCTGCCTGCTCGAGCAGCTCGGCGAGCAGCAGGATCAGCTCGGCGTCGAGCGAGGGCTCGTCGGATCCGAGCGCTTCGGCGCCGACCTGGGCGAACTGGCGGTAGCGGCCGGCCTGCGGGGCCTCGTGGCGGAAGAACGGACCCCAGTAGGCGAGCTTGACCGGCGCCGGACGCTTGTGCATGCCGTGCTCGATGTAGGCGCGGCACGCCCCCGCGGTGCCCTCTGGGCGCAGCGTCAGCGAGCGCCCACCCTGGTCCTCGAAGGTGAACATCTCCTTCGAGACGATGTCGGTCGACTCCCCCACCCCGCGCGCGAACAGCGCGGTGTCCTCGAAGACGGGCGACTCGAACGCGGCGTAGCCGGCGCCGCCGAGCAGCCGTTCGGCCGCGGTCCGCAGCGAGCGCCGGCGCTCGCCGTCCGCGGGCAGCACGTCGAACGTCCCACGCGGGGCCTTGAGCCGCTCCGGCGCCATCGCGCTATCCGGCCAGCTCAGCCAGGAACGGATTCGAGGCGCGCTCGGCGCCGAGCGAGGTCACGCCCATGTGCCCCGGGTATACGACGGTCTCGCCCGGCAGCCCGTCGACGAGCCCGCGAATCGACTCGAGCAGCGTCGCCCAGTCTCCCCCGGGCAGGTCGCTGCGCCCGACCGAGCCCTGGAAGAGCACGTCGCCCGAGAAGACGACCTGCTCGTCGGGGATCGAGAAGCTCACGTGGCCGGGGCTGTGGCCCGGCGTGAACAGCACGTCGATGTCGAAGCCCGCGATCGCCAGCCGCTCGCCGCCGGCGATCGTGCGCTCGGCCTCCCAGGTCTCGAACGGGCCGAAGCCCGGGAAGACGAAGCTGTTGATGTCGGCGAGGACCGCGCGCTCGACAGCGGGCACCCAGACCTCGGCCCCGGTCGCCCGCGCGACCGGGCCGACGGCGCCGACGTGGTCGAAGTGGGTGTGGGTCAGCAGGATCGCGTCGAGGGTGACCCCGAGCTGCTCGATCGCGCCGAGCAGCCGCGGCGCCTCCTCGCCGGGGTCGACCAACAGCGCGCGATCGGAGCCCTCGCGCCGGAACAGGTACGCGTTCTCGGCCAGCGGGCCGACGGTGAAGCCCCGGACCTCCATCAGCTGCGCTTGCGGTGGCGGAAGTTGTAGATCGCGCGGTCGGTGGCGTAGCCCAGGGGGATGTAGAGCGCGAACACGAGCACGCCGTACAGCAGGCCCTGGACGACCGTCTGGCCCAAGGCGAGAATCACGAGCACCGCGAAGACCGCCGCGGCGATCCCGGCGCGGTTGATCGCCCCGCGCCAGGTCGGCGCACGGTCCAGGCGCTCCCGGCGGCGCTCGCGCGCGACCGCCTTGGCGTCCTCGCGGCTGCGGGGCTGGCCCGTCTGCTGCGGGCGCGAGACCGTACCGGCCGGCGTGCCGCGGTGCTTGCGCTTGCGCTTGCGCTTGCGCTTGGTCTGGGCCATCAGCGGCGGGTCGAGCCGGTCACGCGACTGAGCGTAACGCGTTCTCGAGCACGTGCCGCTCGGGTGAGAAGCCGCGCAGCGGCACGTCCGCGGGGAACCCGTCGAAGGCCGCCTCGGGCGCGAGGCCGACCAACTCGGCCTCCGCGACCTCGGCGTGGGTGCGAACCGCAGCGACGATCTCGGCGAGCGGCGTCGCGCGGTGGTCGTGGACGTTGGTCGAGACCTGCGCGCGCCCGCGCGCGGCCAGGCGCAGGCCGATCGCCCGCACGCCCGCCAGCCCGCCGGCCGATTCGCGAAGCTCGGCGGCGATCCGCCGCGCGAGCTCGACGTCGTCGCAGACGAGGTCGACATTGAACGCCACCAGCGGCGCACGTGCGGTCGCGAGGACCACCCCCGCCCGCGGATCGGCCCGGCGCGGGCCGAAGTCCGGCGCCACGTCGCCGTCGGCGATCCGCCGCGCCAGCGCTCGCCAGCCGCCGCGGCGCAGGTCGGCCCGCTCGACGTGCTCGGACCGGGTGGCTAGCTCGCCGTAGAGGATCACCGGCAGCTCGAGCTCCGCGCCGATGCGCCCGGCGGCCGCCAGCGCCTCGGCGCAGGCGGCGCCGCGGCGGGCCTCGTCGAGGTAGACGACAGGCATCACGTCGAGCGCCCCGACGAAGGGGTGGAGCCCCGTGTGGCCCGCGAGGTCGATCGCCTCGCGCGCGGCGCCCGCGAGGCAGACCAGCCCGCCGGCGAGCTCGCCCTGTGCCGCGGCGAGCGTGTAGACCGACCGGTCGTGGTCGGCGTCGGCGTGCACGTCGAGCAGCTGCGCCGGCGCCACGGACCCCGCCACGCGCTCCATCACGACCTCGTCACGACCCTCGCTGAGGTTCGGAACGGCCACGAGGATGGGCGCGGGATCGGATGCCACGCGGGCATCCTCGCGCCTCGCGACGCCGGTGTGCAACCGGGAGCGGGCGTCGCCCCGGCCGGACTAAGCTTTGATCTCGCGGCTCCGTAGCTCAGCGGTTAGAGCACACCACTCATAATGGTGAGGTCCCTGGTTCGAATCCAGGCGGAGCTATCGCTCTACATAGTCACGTTCAGCCAGTTCATCCCGCCGCCGCCGGCGAGCGCGAAGCCAGAGGAGAGCCCATGTACGCAGAGACGGTCTATGACTGAGGCGGTGAGCGAGCGAGCGGCGCTGGGCTCGGAGCGCGCGGTAGCCGGGGCGGTGATCGGCGCGGCGGGGATGGCGGTGCCCGAGCAGGTCGTCGAGAACGCGCCGATCGCGGAGCGTCTGGGGGTGGAGGCGCAGTGGATCGTCAAGCGCACCGGAATCAGCCGGCGCCACGTCCTCGCTCCCGGGGAGCGGCTGATCGACATCGCCGCGAAGGCCGGCGGCGCTGCGCTGGCCGCGGCGAAGCTCGACCCCGAGGAGGTCGACCTGGTGTTGGTCGCGACCACGACCAAGGACCACCTCACCCCGGACGCGGCGCCGCTGGTGGCCGCCGAGCTCGGCGCCCGGCGTGCGGGGGCCTTCGATGTCGGCGCGGCCTGCACGGGCTTCGTGGCGGCGATCGCGGTCGCACGCGGGCAAATCGAGACCGGCGCCGCGCAGTGCGTGCTCGTGATCGGGGCCGACGCGCTGTTCCAGTACCTCGACCCCGACGACAAGCGCACCGCCGGTCTCTTCGGCGATGGCGCCGGCGCGGTGGTGATGAGGGCAGCCGACCCGCCGGGCCGGGTGAGCACTCCGGTGCTGCGCGCGGACGGCGCCCAAGCGGACCTGATCTTCGCCAATCGCGGGGCCAAGCTGGAGATGCAGGGGCGCGAGACCTTCGAGAATGCCGTGGCCCGCCTCAGCGAGGTGACCGGCGAGGCGCTCGCGGAGGCGGGGATCGAGGCGGACGACATCGACCTCTTCGTCTACCACCAGGCCAACAGCCGCATCCTGCGCGCCGTGGGCGAGCGGCTCGGGCTTGCCCCCGAACGGGTGCTCGACTACATCGCCGAGTACGCCAACACGGCCGCGGCCACGATCCCGATCGCGCTCGCCGAGGCCCAGGCCGACGGCACGCTGGCCTCGGGTCAGAGGCTGCTGCTCGCGGCCTTCGGAGCCGGCTTCACCTGGGGCGCCGTCGTCCTCGACTGGGGGCTGGACCAGGCATGAACGGCGCTGGCGCGATGAGCCGCCGTCGGGTGGTCATAACGGGGGTCGGGGCGGTCACGCCACTCGGCGTCGGGGCGGGCAACAGCTTCAAGCGCTGGGTCGCCGGCGAGTCGGGCATCGAGGACGGCCTGGGTCGCTGCGACGTCTTCGAAGCGACCGACTTCCTCTCCAAGAAGGAGGTCCGGCGAGCCGATCGCTTCACCCAGCTCTCGATCGCGGCCGCGCAGGAGGCGCTCTTCCAAGCCGGCTTCGAGGACGGGCTCACAATCGACCCGGAGCGCGTCGGCTGCATCATGGGAACCGGCGTCGGCGGGGTCCATACGATCGAAGCGGGCTACGACGTGCTGCGCGAGAAAGGGGCGGCGGGCGTCTCCCCGCAGGTCGTGCCCATGATGATGCCCAACTCGGGAGCGGGCACGCTCGCGCTGCGCTACGGGCTGCAGGGCCCGTCCCACACGGTGGCCTCGGCGTGCGCGGCGGGCGCGGACGCGATCGGCACGGCCGCACGCCTGATCCGCATGGGCGAGGCGGACGCGATCGTGGCCGGCGGGAGCGAGGCGGCGCTGACCTCGCTCGCGCGGGCGGCGTTCGAGAACATGGGCGCCACGTCGTCGTCGGGCATCTCCCGCCCCTTCGACGCACGCCGCGACGGGATCGTGATGGGCGAAGGCGCCGGCGTGCTCGTGCTCGAGGACGCGGAGATCGCCGAGAAGCGCGGCCAACCCGTGCTGGGCGAGGTGCTCGGCTTCGGCGCGAGCTCCGACGCGCACCACATCACCGCGCCCCAGCCCGAGGGCAACGGCGCCGCCCGAGCCATCCAGCGCGCGCTCGAGGACGCCGGCTTGGGACCCGACGACCTGGACTACGTCAACGCCCACGGCACCTCGACGCCCCTCAACGACCGCGCGGAGACCCGGGCGCTCGAGCAGGCGCTCGGAGAGGCGGCCAAGCGCACCCCGGTCTCCTCGACCAAGTCGGTGACCGGCCATACCCTGGGCGCGGCCGGCGCGATCGAGGCGGCGCTGACCCTGCTCGCCCTCCGCGACGGCATGACCCCGCCGACGGTCGGCTGGGAGCAGCGAGAGGAGGGCATGGACCTCGACTACGTGCCAGAGGCACGTCCGCTGAAGCCAAAGGACGGCGACGCAGCGGTCGCGATCTCCAACGCCTTCGGGTTCGGCGGCCACAATGCCGTTGTGTGTCTGAGAGCGGCCTGACGCGCGCGCTACGTCGTCGGACGCAGGCGGGTGTTCGAATGAACGACGCGCCGCACGAGCCGGGTCAAGGGTTCGGAAGCGTGCGCACCGCACGCTCGAGATCGCCGCGTTGGATGATCCGACCGACACGGCGCCCGCTCGGCTGCGGTCGGTAGAGGATGCGCAGCTCACCCACCCGCAACCGGCGCCACGGCGCACGGCCCAGCAGGGCCTTGTCGTCGGCGTTCTCAGGGAGCGGGTCGCTGGCCAACACCTCCGTGAGCGCTCGCCCCACACGCCGCCGGTCCGGCGGGCTCAGGCTCCTCAGGTCGCGCTCCGCCCGGCGGCTGAGATCGACCGGGACAGCCGACGTCACGCCAGGTCAGGGCGCCTGCCGCCGCGCGGCGGCTTCCTCGGCTTCGATCTCCGCGAGGACCTCCTCGGCCGGGCGCGTCCGCCCCAGCCGCGCATCCTCTTCGGCTTCCTGCATGCTCGCCACGAACTCCGGGGCGTTCGCCAACACGTAGTCCTCGAAGGCGTCGGAGTCGATCGGCATGAGCACCGCGGCCAGCTTCCCGTAGCGCGTCACGAGCGCGGGCTGGCCGGTCCTCTCGACCTGGTCGATGATCTCGCTCGGGCGACGCTGCAACTCTCGTATGCCATAGCTCTCCATCACAACTCCACTCTCGGTCTGTTACGTACAAGTGTATGTACCTTACGAAACCCGTGGAGGACGATCCAGCGCGCGGCAGCCGGACGCCGGCGGAGTAGGTCAGGCGTCAACAGCACAACGCCTGGTGATCATCGCGAGCGAGTGGTTGCAGTGCCGGCGTGCGCTTCATGGCTTCTCAGATGCTCAACTCACCGTGCCGCAGCGCTCGGGCGGCCAACCTGACCACGCGCGCCATCAGCAGCAGGTAGACGAGGGCCAGCGCGGCGGCGGCGGGGGTCGCGAGCGGCTCCACCGATGGCAGTTGCGCACCGGCGACGCCGAGGACCCCAAGTACCGCCAGCGTCGGAAGTGCGCCATCGCGCAGCGGGCTCGGGTGCGGCTGCGTCAGGTCCCGGGCGCGCAAGAGGACCGACAGCAGGTGAAGCAGCGATCCGAGCACGGTCAGCCCCAGCCAGCCCGCCAGCAGCAGCACGGCCACGGCCGACCGCTCCGCCCCGACCAAGGGCGCGGCGAGCCCCTGATCCAGTGCGAGGACGAGGCCGACGAGCAGGCCGGCGATCAGGAAGCCCTGCCCGACCGCCACGAGGCGCGCCGGCAGCGGTAGCGGAGCGGGGGCTCGGCGAGTCGCGGCGAGCAGGTTGACGGCGAGCAACGTCGCGCCGAGCGTCAGTCCCACCCAGCCCGACAGAGCCAGCCAGGCGGTGTCGAAGCCGTATCCGCAGGCCAGTGCCCCGGCGCCCGACACCCACGCGGCGAACGCGGGCGCCTGGAGGCGCGGGAAGCGCAGGCGCGTCTTGGTCAGCGAGGGGTAGAACGTGTGGAGCGTCCCGACGATCGCCGTACCGAACCAGCCGGCGACGTTGAGAGCGAGGTGCGCCCCCAGCAGGCTTCCGAGCGGCCATGCGGCTCCCCGAGCGAGCAGCGCGCCCGCGAGCACGCCGAGCGCGAGCAGAGCGGCGCACGCGTAGTACCAGCGCCCGGCCCAGGCCGCGCGCTGCAGCGACCGGCGCTGCATCGAGCGCAAGCCGGCGACGAGCAGAACGAGGCCGATCACGAGCAGGGCGGCGCCCGCATCGGTCATGACGTCGCTGCGCGACGTGACACCCGCGGTCACCAAGACCGTGCCGAGGTTCCACGCCGCAAGCTGACCCCGCACGAGCGCCCGCGGCGGGGGCGTCGTCGCGAGGAACGCGCAGACGAAGAACTGGCTCGCGCCGAGCACGAGCTGGGAGACACCGCCCACGAACGCCAGATGCAGAGCGAGCCAGCGTCCCGAAGACCATCCACCCGCCGCGTGGATC
Organism: Thermoleophilaceae bacterium; assembly: GCA_050999535.1. Classification (GTDB taxonomy): domain Bacteria; phylum Actinomycetota; class Thermoleophilia; order Solirubrobacterales; family Thermoleophilaceae; genus JAAYBF01. The sequence goes on along the minus strand of JBPCPD010000025.1, from coordinate 2,970 downwards.
CCGGCGACGAAAGCCGCGATCACCAGAAAGGCGATCCCGAGCCCGAAGAACGCGGCCAGCAGATCGACTGGCCGCAACCCTTCCGGCGCCGTGCCGTTGCCACGGCGCCGGCCGGCCTGCGACTCGCCGCCGCGGGTGTCGGCGGCGGTCAAGCGAAGCACGTGCCGATCACTCCGGCTCATCGGAGGCGGCTCCGGCTGCGGCCGGGAGGCCGCGCACCTCGATCAGGCACCCGGCAGTGTCGGGGTCGCGTGGTACGAAGCTCGTCATCCTGGCCTTGGGCTCGATGACGTCGAGTAGGCCTTGGGTCATCCCACGGTGCAGCGTGCAGATGACCTCCTGGTTCTCCCTGACCGCGTCCCGGTAGGGGCAGTTGCCAAGCGTGCAGGCGAGCGTTCCCTCCTTCGCCTGGAGCTCCGGTTCAAAGCCGAGCGCCGAGAGCACGCTGCGCAACGCGACATCCGCCGCGACGGCCGTCGTCGGGGCAAGCTCTCGGCCGATCTCGCGGCCGGCGGACTCCACCTCGCGGAGGCGACTCTGGTCGACCGGGATCGCCCGTGCCAGCCACCGCACGAGGTCGGCGTAGGCGTGTGGCGGGCCGCCGCCGGGCTGCGCGCCGGGCGCTATCGACCACTCGTTGCGAGGCCGCCCGCGCGGACGCCGGCTCCGCGTTCGGACGACGAGCTCCGCGTCGTGCAGCCGCTCGAGGTGCACTCGCACGCCGTTGGGATGAAGCCCGAGCTGTTCCGCCAGCTCATCCGTGCTCGCCGGGCGCTTCAGCTCGTCGAGGAGCGTGAAGAGCCGGGCGCGGGTGGGCTGCGCGAGCACGTCGTGACCAGCCCCGGTCGGGAGATCCATCGCTCGGAAGTTTTGCACACGCTGGGTGGAGTAAACGACCACGGGGTGATAGTTTTCACAGTACTTTTGTGAAAACAAGGAGAAGAAGCCGTGATCCTCGCCCACACCGCCCACCCCATCACCTCTGCACCCTCCAGCCGTCTCCGTGCGGGCACCTCCCCGCCTCTCTTCCCGAGCGCACGCGACCGGCTGCCGACCGCGGTGCTCCACGGCTGTCTCGAGGACGGGCTGATGGTATGCCTGAGCCTGCTCGCCAGGGACCCCGAGCGCTTTGCCCCGGCGGCCGTGGCCTGGCACTCGCGTTGGTGCGCCCGGCTGTGCGGGATCGACCTCGAAGAATCACACGCAGCGCTCTGTGCCCTCGAGGGCCTCGCCGGGCCCGACCCGGCCGCGGCCGCCCGCGCCTTGTGCGCGACGTGCCGCAGGCACGAGCTCGACGAGGTCGCGGCAGTGCTCGAAGGGTGGCTCGACCGCGACCCCCGATCGGGCGTGGCAGGGTCGACGCAACCCCCGCCCCGGCCGCTGACCGCCGCCTGACTCGGTCGTGCCTTCGCCACCCGAGCCGGACACCCACCTGCGTGAGGACGAGCTGAGCGTGGATCATGTTTGACGGACGCCTGCCCGAACGCGGGTGACGGATGGCGCAGCGCTGGCACCCGCACGAGGACGAGCGCTTGAACGGCTGGTACGCCGAGGGGGAGTCCGTGATCGAGATCGGTCGGCGGCTCGGGCGAAGCCCGGATGCGGTGGACGCGCGACGGCGGGCCCTCGGCCTGCGCGCGCGCCGGCCGTGCGCGCGCCATTGGTCGCGCAGACAGGATGCGCTCCTTCGCGGCTCCGCCGAGGCGGGCGTTCCCGCCGCGGTGCTCGCCCAGCGCCTGGGCCTGCCACTCGAGGCCGTACGCCGGCGCCGGCGCGCGCTGGTTCGGAGCCGCCCCCCGGGCAAGCGCTACGAGGCGCAAGAGGACGCGGCCCTACGTGAAGCGCTCACCGCTGGCCGCTCGCTGCGCGACCTGGCATCCCCGCTCGGTCGCACGGAAGGCGCCCTGCGTGTCCGCGCCCGGTCGCTCGGGCTGCTGGCCAAGGGCTCGAGACGGCGGTGGACCCGGCGGGACGATGAGCTGCTGCGAGAGGGCTATGAGCGTGGCCTCTCCTGCCGTGCGGTGGCGAGAACCATGCTCGGCGGCATGCGCACACCCGGTGCGGTGTCGGCCCGCGCGCGCGCACTGGGCCTGGCGACCTACGCGCGCGCCTGGACCCCCGAGGAGGACGCGACGCTGCGCCGCCTGTCGCTCGCCGGTGCGTCACTGTACGCGGCGGCCGAGCGGCGAGGGCGCACGCCGGAGGCGATCAGGCGCCGAGCCCGCAAGCTCGGAGTCAAGTTCGCCGCCGACCCCGCACCGGCCGGTGGTCGCCGGTGGAAACCCGGGGAAGACGCGATCCTGCGCGAGCTCGCCAGCCTGCATCCGGGCCGCCTCAGCCGCCTGCTCGGCCGGTCCGACCGAGCGGTCCTGCGTCGCATGACGGCCCTCGGGCTCGCGAGCCGCTCGCCTCACCGCCTGCCGCCCACGCGCACCGAACTGACCCCGGGCGAGCTGCGGCTGATCGCACGGGAATGCTCGAACGGAACGCCGCGCCGCATCCTTGCGCTGGCACGTCGCCTCGGCCGTCCACCCGGTCAGCTGCGTCGACTCGCGGGCGATCACCCCACGACGGGAGGCTCGGGCGGGTAGACCAACCGCCCGTCTGCCACGGCCGCCGCCGCGGTCAGCCGGTGCGGCTCGGCCTTGCCGCGGGGATCGACGTGCAGGACCTCGATGCCGCGCACCACGAGCGCGTCGGCCACCAGACGCCGGTGGCAGCGCCACCACAGCCCCTCGGCGCACATGACGGCCGGCCGCAGCCGGACAGCCGCCCCCAGCAGCCGCTCGAGTCCGGTCGCGAACTCCTCGCTGCCCATGTGATCGGCGTAGCCGCGAAACCCGTCGTTCCTCCAGAACCCATTCGGCGAATCGAGCGCCGGCCGGCGCCGACCGGCGAGCTCAGACAAGTGCAGATACTTCACAGCCAGCACGCGCCCGATCTCCTCACCATTTGTCCCCGGGACACGAC
>JBPCPD010000100.1:0-7496 GCA_050999535.1 Thermoleophilaceae bacterium | reverse complement strand
GACTTCAGCCGCGTGCCGTAGATCACCTCGCCGCCGACGAACGTGCCGCCGATGTGCGGGATGTAGGCGGGGATCGTCTTGTCCGCGACCTTGATCGACGCTCCGTAGAAGCCGATGTTGGCGATGTGGTGCTGGCTGCAGCCGTTGGGGCAGCCGGACATCTTGATGTGGACCTTGCGCGTCAGCGGGTCCTGGATATCCATCTCCTCGACCCGCTGCGCGACTGCTCGGTTGAGGCCCATGGAGCTGGTGATGCCCAGCTTGCAGCTGTCGGTGCCCGGGCAGCTGACCACGTCGGCGATCTTCATCGGGCCGGAGTCGCCCAGGTCGAGGGCCGCCAATCGCTGCCACACCTCGTAGACTGCCTCGTCGCGCACCCAGCGCAGCACGAGGTTCTGCTCTACCGTGGTGCGGGCATAGCCGCCGCAGTAGTCGCGCATGATGGCGGCCAGGCCACGGAACTGCTCGGGGGCGAGGTCGCCACGCGTGACCTTTACGTGGATCGTGGAGAACCCCTCTTGGCGCTGTGGAGCGACGTTGTCGGCGCGGAAGCGCTCGAACTCGAACCCGTCACCGTTCGGCTGGGCGTAATGCGAGAGCAGCTCGGGAGCGTTGGCCTCCTCGTCGTGCACGAACAGGTTGGCCCGGGGATCGAAGTCGCGCTCGGCGACCCAGTCGCCCCGCAGCTCCTCCTCCACCTGCGCGCGGAACTCGTCGATGCCGATCTTGTCGATCAGGACCTTGATCCGGGCACGGGCGCGGTTGACCCGCAGCCAGTCCTGGCGTTTGAAGATGCGCAGACAGGCCTCGGTGACCTTGAGGTAATCGCCGTTGTCGAGCGCGACGAAGTCGTAGAGCGTGGGAGCGACGCGGGGCATGATCGAGGTGCCGCCGCCGACGCGGATCTCCACGCCCTTGATGCCGTCGCGTACACGCGGGAGAAAGCCGATGTCGTGGATGCCGGTGATCGCGACGTCGGCGTCGGTGGCCGAGAACGCCGTCTTGATCTTGCGCGGCATGAGCTGCGTGGTCGGGTGGCGCACGAAGTAGCGCACGTATGCCCCCGCGTAGGGCGTGATGTCGAACGGCTCGCCCTCGCACACGCCGGCCCACGGGTCGCCGGTCACGTTGCGCACGGTGTTTCCGCACCCCTCGCGAGAGGACAGGCCGGAGTCCGAGAGATCCCGGATCAGCGCGGCGGCGTCGCGCAGGGGCACGTGGTGGATCTGGATGTTCTGGCGGGTGGTGATGTGCCCCTTGTTCAGCGGGGCGTAGCGCTCGACGCCGTCGGCGAAGGCCTCCATCTGCTCCGGGGTGATGCCTCCCCATGGGAGCTTCACGCGGATCATCTGCACGTCCGCCTGGCGCTGGCCGTAGACGCCCTGCTTGAGGCGGAAGCCGATGAAGTCCTTCTCCGCGGTCTCGCCGCCGAGGTACTTCTCGGCCTCGCCATCGAAGTCGTCGAACTCGTGCTCGAGGATCGGGATCACGTGTCCCGGGACGTTCTCGACGATCTCGGGGTTGGTCAGCGAGCCCTTGCGGCCCTGCGGCATGGTGATGGTGGTCGGCTCCATTCACGGAAAACTAGCAAAAGCCGGTAGGGATTTAGGTTATAGGGTCCAGGAGCGGACTGTCGCTCATCGATCGACCGGGTGATCGTCCGGCAGGGCCGTCCCCGGCGCCGGCTCGATGTAAGCCTGCGAGCCTGGAGCCGAGCGGGCGACCTGCACGGCGCCGAGCGACCGGGGCGAGGGCGCGCGGTAGCGCGCGAGGCCCATCCGCTGGACCTGGCGGCGCTCGACGAGCCGGAAGCCCGGCAGACCGGGCAGCCGCCGAGGCGCTGCGTCGGCATCGAAGACCCCGACCGACACGATCTCCCGCGCGCGGTCGGGGCCCTCTCCGAAGCCCTGGACCGTGTGGCCGTAGCGTTGCAGCGCATCCTCCTGGTGGCCTGGGTGCACGACGAGCACGCGTTGCTCGGCCGGCTGTCCGAGCACCGCCGCGATGCCCTCCCAGTCGTGGCGGTGGAAGTCCTCGTCGGCGAGCATGCCGCCCCAGATGCCGAGCCAGACCGCGACCAGCGCGACGGCGGCGCCGACTCCGACGCGGCTGGACGCCAGGCCGATCGCCAGGACGACCGCGAGCGGGACCCAGGCCGCGATCAGGTTGCGAAACAAGAGCACGTCGATCCCGGCGAGCGAGACGACCAGCGGCAGCGCCATCGCCGTCGCGCCGATGCCGAGCACAACCAGCGCGGCGTGGAGCGCGCGCCCGCGCACGCGCACGGCGAAGAGCACGATCCCGAGCGCGACGAGCGCGATCGCCAGGTAGCCGAGCAGCAGGTTCGGCGGATACGCGACGCCCTTGACGAACTGGTGACCGACATCCTCGACGCGCTCGGCCAGCGGCTCCCCGGTGATCCAGCCTGCGCGCCCACCGGCCTGCTGGTGCAGCGCCAGCGGGGCCAGCGCGAGTCCCGCGAGCGCGACGCCGCCGCAGGCCACCAGCGCGCGGCGCCGGTGCTCGCCCGCCTGCCACAGCAGCCACAGCGCTTCGGGCACGGCGATGAAGCCGGCGAAGTAGTGGATCGCGATGCCCGTCGCGCAGATCGCCGCCCACGCGGCCAGGCGGCCGGTGCTCGGCCGCTCGGCCGCCCGCAGCAGCGCGAGCATCGACGCGGCGCCCCCGAGGGACAGCAGCGCATAGGGGCGGTTCTCCTGGGAGAAGCTCAACAGCAGCGGCGACGTGGCGGTCAGCGCCGCGGCGATCAGCCCGGCCCGCTGCGAGTGCAGCCGCGCACCGAGCGCGTAGGCGACGGGCACGGTCGCGATCCCCGCGGCCGCGGAGATCAGCCGCAGGGACACGTCGCCGTCGCCGGCGACGCTCTGCCACAGCCACGCGAGCGCGTAGTAGAGCGGCGGCGTGGTCTCCAGCTCTGCGACCGAGCGCACCACGTCGGTGAGCGACGGCTGGACCGAGATCGCGGCCGTGTAGGCCTCGTCGTACCAGAAGCTCTGCAGGCCGAGCGTGGCGAGCCTCAGCGCCGCAGCACCCGCGACGATCGCCGCCAGTGCGACCCACGTGCGGCCGGCACGACCGCGCTGGTCCGCGCCGGGCTCGAGCCCGTCCTCGGCCGTCGGCCCGGGCGTGGCCGTCGCGGCTGGTGGCGCCGCATCGGGCCGCACGGCCGGTGTCCGGCTCAGCGCCCCCACGGCTCGCCGTCGCCCCAGGGGCTCGGTCCCGACGGGTCGAGGCCGGCGTGCTCGTAGAGCCCCGCGCGCAGCCATGGGCGCACGGCGGGGCCCGCGGGTGCCGGGGCCGGTGCGGTGTCGCGGAGGAACTGCTCGATTGCAGCGGCGATCGCCGCGGCCTCCTCGGGCGAGGCGGCCGCCTGGCGGAGCTCGATCCGCGCGCGCGCTCCCAGCCTGTGCTTGCCGTCGGCGGCCATGACCGCGCCCGAGGATAGCGCCCAGCCAGGCGCTGACCGGGCTGCGGCTACCGTAGTGCGATGTCGCAGGTGCTCGTCTTCGACCACGACGCCGTGCTCCGTGCGGTCGCTCCGCTCGAGGCCGTCGAGCGGGTGCGCCACGCGTTCGCCGAGTACGCCGGCGGCGAGTGGGCGATGCCGCCGAAGCTCTATCTCGACGCCGCCCCCAACGGGGACTTCCGCGCGATGCCGGCCCAGGGGGCGGGGGTCGCGATCCTCAAGTGGGTCACCTCGTTCCCACGCAATCCCGCGGTCGGACTGCCGGTGGTGACGGGCGTCATCTGCGTGTCCAGCCTCGCCGACGGCGAGCTGCTCGCGCTGCTCGATGCCCGCTCGGTGACGGCGTTGCGCACCGGCGCCGTAGCCGCGGTGGCCACGCAGGAGCTCGCGCGCGAGGACGCTCGCAGCGCCGGCATCGTCGGCTGCGGCCTGCACGGCGCCTGGGCCGCGCGCTGCCTCGCCGCCGCCGAGTACGGCCCGGGCGTCTGCTTCGACCCCGACCCCGAGGCCGCGGGCGCGCTCGCCGGCGAGCTCGGCTGGGAGGCCGGATCGCTCGAGGATGCGCTGGGCTGCGACATCGTCACCTGCGTGACGCCCGGCGCCGAGCCGGTCGTCACGGCCGCCGGCCTGCGGTCCGGCCAGCACCTCAACCTGCTCGGCGCGGACGGCCCCGGCAAGGCCGAGGCCGAGCTGGCCGCGATCGGGCGCTGTGCGCTGTTCTGCGACGAGTGGCGCCAGGCCAGCCACGGCGGTGAGCTGACGGGCGCCGTCGAGGCCGGACTCGTCGACCGCGACACCGTCGCCGAGCTCGGTGCGGTCATCACGGGCGCCGCCTGCGGCCGCCCCGACGACGACGCGGTCACGCTGTTCGACTCGACCGGTCTCGCGATCCAGGACCTGACGATCTGCCTCGCCGTGCTCGAGGCCCACCGCGCGGGGGCACTGCGCCCGGCGACCGTGCGGCTCTAGGAGGGAGCACCAGGTGTCCCGCTGCGGCGGTGCTCAGTCCGGGCGGCGGCCGGCGACGACGTGGGAGGGCCGTGGCTCGGGGTGGCCGAGCGTCTCCGGCGAGGGGCGGAAGCTGCGCCGGCGCACGCGCCGCTGGACGACCCGGCGGGCGCGACCGCTGCTCGATGGGCGAGGTCTGCGGCGCGATGCGCGACGTGTTCGGGGAGTACCAGCCGACGTTCTGAGGCGCCCGAGCGCCGCGCGGCTCAGACGGAGGCGCCGGCGCTCCGGACGGGGCCCGAACCGCGATCCAGCCCCAGCGCGCGGTCGAGCGAGAGGCGGCCTCCGCCCAGGAACAGGAGCGCGACGAGCCCCGCCAGGAGGGCCAGGTCCAGCTCGTATCCGGTCAGCATGGCGTCCATCCCCGCGATCAGCCCGACCTCGCCGAGCTTGACCCCGATCACAGCCACGCCCAGGATGACGCCGAGCGGGATCGTCGACAGGCGGGTGAGGAGCCCGAGCACGAGCAGCGCGCCGAAGACCAGCTCGCTGGTCGCGACGAGGTAGCCGAGGAACTCGGGGGCGGGAAGACCGAGAGCAGCGATCGAGGAGCTGCCGAAGTTAGCCGGCCCCGTCTCGAACCACTTCTGAAACCCGTGCGCGAACATGATCCCGCCCACGAGCACGCGCAGCACGAGGTCCGCGGCGCGTCCGAGGGGGGCGAGTCCCAGTGCGTTCATCAGCGACCTTCCTTTCTGTCTGGATCTCTCTCCACAGCAAGATCCGGACCATCCGTGCGTCTCTCCACGAGCGTTCCGGGACAGCTACGCATGGTAGTTGAGGCCGCGGATCGCGTGCTCCGCGAGGCCGGGCGCGCCCGCATGGCGACCACGAGCTGGGTCTGATCGCGCGTCGGCCAGACCGTGCGGGGGAGGGGCGCCGCGGCGCGGCGGCGTCACCCCCGCTCGCCGGCGGCCTGGGCGACCCTTCCAAATCGCCGGGTGGGCGTATAGCTTGCGCCGCATGCGCCCTCTCCTCCTCCTGCTCGGCCTGCTGGCGATCGTGGTCCTGGGAGCGTGTGGCAACAGCTCCGGCTCCTCCGCCCCGGAGGCGGCGGGGATCGTGCCCGGGGACAGTGCGGTCTACGGCGAGGTCGTGCTCGACCCCGAGGGTGATCAGCAGGAGGCCGTGGAGGAGATCGCCGGGCGCTTCCCCGGGGGCGGAGAACTCGACGCACAGATCGCCAAGGGCGCCAGCGAGGCTCTGCGTGACAGCGGCCTCGACTACGGCAGGGACGTCGAGCCCTGGGTCGGCGACGACGCCGTCTTCTTCGTCACCGACGTTCGCGAGGGCGGGGCCGAGGGCGCCCTGATCGTGCCGACCGACGACGAGGACGCGACCCGCGCGGCGTTCGAGAAGGTCGAGGGCAAGCCGAAGAAGCGCACCTACGAGGACGTCGACTACCTGCTGGCCGAGGACGACGCGGCCTATGGCGTGGTCGACGGCAACGCCGTGCTCGGCACCGAGGCCGGGTTCAAGCAGGCTGTCGACACCGCCGGCGGCGATCAGTCGATCGAGGACTCCGACCGCGCGAGCGACGCGCTCGAGCGCGTCGAAGACCCGCTGCTCTCGGTCTACGTCGACCCGCGCAAGCTCGCGGGGGCGTTCACCGGACCGGAGGCCGCGATCGCCGGACCGCTGCTGGAGGACTTTGACGGGCCGTTCGTGATCGGGGTCAGCGCCGAGCCGGATGCGCTCGTCATCGACTCGACCGTACCCGCCGCGGCCGCGGCGCTGGTGGCCCCCTATCTCGCCACCGGCGAAGGCACCGAGCTGGTCTCCGAGCTGCCGGAGGACTCGTTCTACGCCGTCGGGCAGGCCGAGCTCGGCAAGCTGCTCGCCGGCTACTTAGACCTGGTCGAGCGCTTGCCCGAGGCCGGCGGCGGGGAGATCGACGATCAGGTCGAGGCGGCGACCGGCCTCGACCTCGAGCGGGATATCCTCGCCTGGATGGGCGATTTCGGCGGCTTCGCGCGCGGGACCTCCCCGCTCGAGATCGACGGCGGCGTGGTCGTGGTCGCAAAGGACCCCGATTCCTCGCGCCGCACGCTCGAAGCGCTCGGCGATCTCGCGCGTGAGAGTGCGGACTCAGGCGAGCGCGTCGCGCCGCTGGCCCTGCCCGGTGGCGGCGACGGGTTCACCGTCGAGACCGACGACATCCCGCAGCCGATCCACATCGTCCAGCGCGGCGAGCGCGTGGTCGCCGCCTACGGCGATCGAGCCGCCGAGGAGCTGCTCGAGCCCTCCCGGCCGCTGACCGAGAACCAGGAGTTCACCGATGCGAGCGAGCGCCTGGGCGAGGACTACGAGGTCTCGAACTACATCGCCGTCGAACCGATCATCGAGTTGGTGGAGGGGGTCGTCGGACCCGATGAGGAGGGCTACGCTGAGGCTAAGCCCTACCTTGAGGCCTTCTCGCGGCTGATCACCGGCAGCAGGAAGGATGGCGAGGACGTGGTCTCGCGGACGCGGATCGAGCTGCGCTGAGCGCAGAGCGCCGCCTACAGCGGGATGTTGCCGTGCTTGCGCTTGGGCCCGGGCACCCGCTTGGTCTCCAGCAGCTCGAGCGCGGTGATCAGCCGGGGGCGGGTATCGCTGGGCACGATCACGTCGTCGATGTAGCCCCGCTCGGCGGCCGAGTAGGGGTTGGCGAAGCGTGCCCTGTAGTCGTCCATCAGCCGCTCGCGGCGCTCGTCGGGCGTCGGCGACGCGGCGATGTCGCGGCGGTAGATGATGTTGACGGCGCCCTCGGGGCCCATGACGGCGACCTCGGCCTGTGGCCAGGCGAAGTTGAAGTCCGCGAGCATGTGCTTCGAGCTCATGACGTCGTAGGCGCCGCCGTAGGCCTTGCGGGTCACGACGGTCAGCTTGGGCACGGTCGCCTCGGTGAAGGCGTAGAGCAGCTTCGCGCCGTGGCGGATGATCCCGCCCCACTCCTGGCTCGTGCCGGGCAGGAAGCCGGGCACGTCGGTGAAGGTGACGATCGGGATGTTGAAGGCGT
>JBPCPD010000065.1:0-7258 GCA_050999535.1 Thermoleophilaceae bacterium | reverse complement strand
GGATCACGCCGCGCTCGGGCCGGCAGTAGGCGACGACCGAGAAGCGGTCCGCGGCCTCGGACCACAGCTCGAGCTGGTCAGGCGGCAGGTGCCCGGCGCCCAGGGTGCCGACGACCACGCCGTCGGGCTCGGTCGCCAGCGCCGCGCGCGCGGGCCCGCCGCCGTCACCCGAGGTGGTCGGAACGATCAGCACGTTGCCCTTGAGGTCGGGCGGGTCGAGCGGCGGGTTGCGCGGGATCTGCGACCAGATCGTGGCGTGCCCCTCGGTGACGCGCCCGAGCGGCCCGGTCTGGGGCGAGGAGAATGCGATCAGCGAGGTCGTGTCGGTCTTGCGCGCGCAGCGCGCGTGGTGGATCTCGCCGCCGAAGCAGATCAACACGCCCATCCCTCCTGCCGCCTCGCTGGAGGCGACGGCGATCGCGTCGGCGAGGTTCGCGGGGCCGTCGGCGCCCGCCGCCGAGGCAGGCCGGATCGCGCCGGTGAAGACGATCGGGGCGTCGGCGTCGTGGAGGACGTCGCACAGCATCGCCGTCTCCTCAAGCGTGTCGGTCCCGTGGGTGACGACGACGCCGATGCCACGCCGCGCGGCATCGCGCGCCTCGCGGCAGATCAGCAGCTGATCCTCGAGCGACAGGTGCGCGCTGGGCAGGTTGACGACAGTGCGCGAGTCGATCGCGTGGTGCCCGTTGAGCGTGGGCACCGCGGCCAGCAGGGCGGCGCCGTCGAGGCCGGGGGTGGCCCCGCCCTCACCGGTCATCGCGATCGTGCCACCGGCGGCAAGCACGCGCACGCGCCGCGGTCCGACGGCGCTCTGCGCAGCGCGCATCATCGGTCGAGGCTACCTGTGAAGGGTCGCGCGGCGCGGCGCGGCGCCGACGGCGTCGCTCGTCAATCCCACTCGGGCGCGAACGACGGGTCGATCGTCCGCTCGTGGCGCAGCGCCAGCTCGGCGATCCGCGCGCGCTCGTCGTCGTCGAGGTCGAAGTCGAAGATGTCGAGGTTGGCGGCCCGGTTCTCGCGCGAGGAGGCCTTCGGGATCGCGGCGACCTTCGGCTGGTCGAGCAGCCACCGCAGTGCGACCTGCCCCGCCGTCTTGCCGTGCGCAGCGGCGACATCGCGCATGACCTCGTCGTCCAAGAGGCGGCTGCCGGCGAGCGGCCGGTAGGCGGTCAGCGCCAGGTCGTGGTCGCGCGCCAGCGCGAGCAGCTCGGGCTGGGCGAGGTAGGCGTGGTACTCGACCTGATTGGCGAGGATCGGGGCCAGCTTGAGCGCCTGTGCCAGCAGCCCGCTCGGGAAGTTGCTCACGCCGATCGCACGGGTCTGGCCCGCCGAGCACAGGGACTTCATCGCGTCGAGCGTCTCCGCGAGCGGCACTTCGGGATGCGGCCAGTGGATCAGCAGCAGGTCGACGTAGTCGGTGCCGAGGTGCTCGAGCGAGTCCGCCAGCTGGCGCGGCACGCCGTCGGCGTCGAGCCCGTCGTGGGAGAGCTTGGTGGTCAGGAAGACGTCGCCGCGAGCGACGCCGGAAGCGGCCAGCCCGCGGCCCACCGCGTCCTCGTTGCCGTAGGAGGGCGCGGTGTCGATATGACGGTAGCCGAGCTCGAGCGCGTCGCGCACCGCCTCGGCGCAGTCGTCGCCCCGAAGCGCCGAGGTCCCGAGGCCGAGCTTCGGGATCGTGACGCCCTGGACGGTGAGGTTCTGCTCGGCGGTCAGCTCGCGTGGCATCGGCGCCTGGGTTCCCGTCCCGCGGCTTGCCAAACCGCGCAGCAGCGGGTTGCGCGGACCGATGCCTTCTAGCCTCGCCGGTATGAGGGATGCGTTCCGCGCCCCGTTCAGGGCGGCCGCCACCGCGGCACTCCTGGTCGGGCTGACGCTGTTGCTCGTCAACCCACCCTCGCTGTCGGGCGCCGAGGAGCTGCTCAGCCTGCTGGCGGGCGCGGTCATGCTGATCGTCGTGACGGCCTGGGCCACGGTCGCGCTGATGGGCGAGGGGCCGACCGAGGCCGAGTTCGAGCGCACCGTACGGCGCAGCGAGGCGCTCGCCCGCCGGCCACCTGCCGTGGAGGCCCCGAGCGCCTTCGACGAGCTGGTCGTCGCCGCGATCGACGACCTTCCCGACGAGTTCCAGCGAATGCTCGAGGAAGCGCCGGTCGTGGTCTCGCACCGCGGTCGCGAGCACCGCGCCTACGGCCACTACATCGGGGACACGGTCGCGCGTGAGACCTACCCCGATCGCATCCTGATCTACCACGACACGCTCGAGCGCGACTTCGGCCACGACCCCGACCTGCTGCGAGCGCAGGTACAGCGCACGCTGCGTCATGAGGTCGCCCACCACCTCGGCTGGGACGAGCAGGGCGTGCGCGGGCTCGGCCTCTGAGCGCGCGAGCGAGGCGCCGGCGAGGGCGCAATCGCGAGAGCGACCACTAGCCTATGGCCGCCCTGGAGAGGTGTCCGAGTGGCTCAAGGAGCGCGATTGGAAATCGCGTGGGCGGCGAAAGTTGCCTCGTGGGTTCGAATCCCACCCTCTCCGCTTCGCGCTACCCTTCGCCCGCGGGCACGATCATCCGCACGTGCGCCACCGCGAGCATCACCAGTGGAGCGCTCCAGGGCTCGCCGCCGTCGAGCGGCGCGAGCGTCGCGTCCTGCAGCGTGAGGAACTCCAGGTCCGGCCTGTTGACGTGGTCCGAGAGCCGCGACCGGTGGCCCGAGGCCGGGAGGGTCATGTCGGCCTCGACGCGGTAGCGGTCGGTCTCGAGCACGACCGGCTGGCGACGCAGATCCACGCCGCCAGCGTATCCGCAGCGCGGCCCGGACCCCGCCGTCGGGCGGGCTCGCGCTCGCACTCACGCCGGCAGTCGCCCAGCGTGGCCGGCGTCGACTTCAGCGCGCCCGGCGGCGCATCGCCGTCAGCGCCGCACGCAGCGCCTGGTCGGCATTGCCCACGTGCACGTCCATGCACCCTCGGCGCGCCTGCGGGCGGAGCACCGCACCGAGAGTCTCACGCCCGCAGCGCCGGCAGCACAGTCTCGCCGTAGGTCCTGATCGTCCCGAGCGGATCGGCCTGTCCGATCAGCTGCAGGCACACGACGCTCGCGCCGATGTCCGCGATCTCGCGCACGCGGCGCACGTGCTCGTCGGTGTCCTCGCTGACGATGAACCCCTCCGTGGCGAACTGCTCGTCGGTGAGCTGCTCGTCGGCGCGGCGCTGCATGTCGTCGGGGTCGTGGATGTCGTCGCGGTAGAGCTCGGGCAGCTGCGTCGGCTTCCAGCGCCGCGCTCCCGCGATCACCGCGTCGCGGTCCTGCGCCCAGGCGACGGCGGAATGCAGGATGATCTCGCCCTCGTCCTTGCCGTTCTTGGCGCATGCCTCGCGATAGGCGTCGATGATCTCCGGCGCTGCGTCGGGATCGCCGAGCGTCCACAGGCCCTGCCCGTAACGGCCCGCGATGCGTGCGGCCTGCGGACCGAAGGCCGAGACGTAGAGCTTCGGCCGCGACTTGGCGAGCGTGTAGAGCTTGGCCTCCTTGAGCCGGAACCAGCCCGCGTCGACGGTCACGGTCTCGCCGTTGAAGAGCCTGTCGATCGCGTCGAGCCCGGCCTCGAAGCGCGCGAGCATCTCGCCCGGCTCGGGCCAGTCGAGGCCGAGCGGCGCCTCGTTCAGCGACTCGCCCGAGCCGACGCCGAGGAACACGCGCCCGGGATAGAGCTCCTCGAGCGACATGAACATCTGCGCGATCAGCCCGGGGTGGTAGTGGTGCAGCACGGGGGTCACGCCCGTGCCGATCGGCTTCGTGGTCACCTGGCCGACCGCGCCGAGGTGGGCCCAGGCGCTCGAGCCGCGGCCGTCGGGAAACCACGGCGCGAAGTGGTCCGAGACGCCGAGGCCGTCGAAGCCGGCGTCCTCGGCCGCCCTGGACTGCTCGACCATCTCCGTGGGCGTGAACTCCTCCGTCGATGCGGCGAACCAGAACTGCGTCTGCGTGTCTGTCATGTCACTCCAGGGTCGAGGTGCGGTCGAGCTACCCGAGGCGGTGGTCGAGCACACACCGGAAAGCTGCGGATCGAGTAGGATTGGGCGAAGGCGCTGGCACGACTGGACTTCGATCCGATGCCGGTCACCTCAGAGCACGCCGAGCGCATCGAGGACCTGCCCTGGCATCACCGTGACCCCTTCGATCGGCTGCTGGTGGCGCAGGCATCGCTCGAGGCCCACGCGCTCGTGAGCGCCGACACCCGGATGACGGCCTACGACGTCGAGGTCGTCTGGTGACCTCGCGGGTCACCGAGCTTCGTGGAGCTGCGCGAGGAGCAGCTCATCCGGCCACCGCCGCCTCCCTCCCTCGCTTGCGCTCGGCCACCACCGCCCGGATCTCGTCCCAGTCGACCTCGCGGAAGTTGTGCATCGGGCAGAACTTCGGTCCGCACATCGAGCAGAACTCGGCCGTCTTGAAGTAGTCGTCGGCGAGCGTCTCGTCGTGCATCGTCTGGGCGATCTCGGGGTCGATCGCAAGCCGGAACTGCTCGCTCCAGTCGAAGTCGAAGCGGGCCTTCGACAGCTTGCGGTCCCACTCCGCGGCACGCTTGTCGCCGCGCGCGAGGTCGGCGGCGTGGGCCGCGATCCGGTAGGCCATCATGCCCTGCTTGACGTCCTGGGCATCCGGCAGGCCAAGGTGCTCCTTGGGCGTGACGTAGCAGAGCATCGAGGTGCCGTGCCAGCCGACGATCGCCGCTCCGATCGCCGAGGTGATGTGGTCGTAGCCGGGTGCGACGTCGGTCACGAGCGGGCCGAGCGTGTAGAACGGCGCCTCGTGGCAGACCTCCTGCTGGCGGCGCACGTTCTCCGCCAGCTGGTCGAGCGGCACGTGGCCCGGGCCCTCGACCATCACCTGCACGTCGCGCGCCCAGGCGCGCTGCGTGAGCTCGCCGAGCGTGTCGAGCTCGGCGAACTGCGCGGCGTCGGAGGCGTCGGCGATCGAGCCCGGCCGCAGGCCGTCGCCGAGCGAGACCGACACGTCGTGGGCGCGGAGGATCTCGAGGATCTCGTCGAAGCGCTCGTAGAGCGGGTTCTCGCGCTTGTGGTGGACCATCCAGCGAGCGAGCAGGCCGCCGCCGCGTGAGACGATCCCGGTCGTGCGGTGCTGGCACAGCGGCAGGTGCTCGAGGCGCACGCCGGCGTGGATGGTCATGTAGTCGACGCCCTGGCGCGCCTGGTGGGCGATGTTCTCGACGAGCAGGTCGCCGGTGAGGTCCTCGATCGCCTTGACCGACTCGACCGCCTGGTAGATCGGCACAGTGCCGATCGGCGTGGTCGCGGCGGCGATGATCGCCGCGCGCGTCTCGTCGATGCGCTTGCCGGTCGAGAGGTCCATCACCGTGTCCGCGCCATAGCCTTCGGCGAGGCGCAGCTTCTCGACCTCCTCGTCGAGCGACGAGGTCGTCGGCGAGCTGCCGATGTTGGCGTTGATCTTCACGCGCGTACGCAGGCCGATCGCCATCGGGTCGAGCGCGGCGTGGTGGACGTTGGCGGGGATGATCATCCGCCCGCGCGCGACCTCGTCGCGGATCGTCTCTGGCGGTAGCTGCTCGCGCTCGGCGACCCGCGCCATCTCGGGCGAGACCTCGCCGCGGCGGGCGAGGTGCATCTGCGTGGCGCACTCCGTCTCGGGCGGGAATACGGTTCGGTAGGGCATCTGCGTCCTCCCTTCGCCGGTATGAGCCGGATCAGGTTCGTCGGGTCGGCGCCAGGCAGCGCCCTCTCAGCCCCTCATGTGGGGACCCCCCGGGTTGGCGATGTGCAACCGACCGTAGCGCAGGCGAGCGGTCTGGACGGTGCACGAGGGCGGGTGGGCAGATCCCGGCGGCTGGGTCCGACGCCGTGCCGGCCGTCGCTAGGGTCGAGCGCCGACCGTGGCCGACGATCGCCCCCACGCGCGCGGCGCGCACAGAGCCCTCGCGCCGGCGTCGGCCATTCTCGCCGCGCTGCTGCTGATCGCCACGCTGATCGCCTGGTCGAGCGGCGGGGGCAGCATCGACCTGCCGTGGGCGCCGGCGCTGGGGCTGCGCCTGCACTTCCGCCTCGACGGGCTCGCGGTGCTCTACATCCTGCTCGCGACCGGCGTCGCGGTCGCGGTCTTCGCCTACTCGGCGCGCTACCTGCCGCTGCATCTCGCCCACGGCGACCGGCCCGCGGGCGAGAGCGTGCGCTTCTACGCGCTGCTGGTCCTGTTCATGGGCGCGATGATCGGGCTGGCGACCGCCCAGGACCTGATCCTGCCGTTCGTCTTCTGGGACATCACGGCGATCGCCTCCTACTACCGCATCGCCTACGACCGCCACGAGGCGGAGTCGCGCTGGGCGGCGCTGATGGCGCTGCTGGTCACCGGCGTATCGGCGGTGCTGCTGCTGATCGGAGCGCTGGTGCTCCAGGCGCAGTACGGCACCTTCTCCCTGCCCGAGATCCTCGAGCAGGTGCGCCCGGGCGGCGCAGTGACGCTGGCGGGCGCCCTGATCGCCCTCGCGGCGATCGCCAAGAGCGCGCAGGTGCCTTTCCACTTCTGGCTGCCGCGGGCGATGACCGCCCCGACGCCCGTGTCGGCCTACCTGCACTCGGCGGCGATGGTCGCGGCGGGTGTGCTGCTGATCGGGCGCACCTACCCGGTGCTCGAGTCGAGCCGGCTGGTCCTCGACGGGCTCGTGGTCGTCGGGGTGGCGTCGATGTTCGTCGGCGGGCTGCTGGCTCTGTCGCGCGACGAGATCAAGCGGCTGCTGGCCTGCTCGACGTTCTCCCAGTACGGTTACGTCGTCTTCCTCTACGGCCTCGGAGGTCCGCTGGCGGCGACCGCGGCCGGGCTCTACGTGCTCGCCCACGGCATCGCCAAGAGCGCGCTGTTCCTGACCGCCGGGGCTGTGACCGAGGCCACCGGCGGTCGCAACCGGATCAGCGACCGGGGCGGGCTCGCGCGCGAGCTGCCCGTGCTGGCGGCGGCGAGCGGCGTGGCCGCCGCCTCGGTCGCCGCGCTGCCGCTGACGCTCGGCTTCTTCGCCGACGAGCGGTTCTTCGGCGCGGCGCTCGAGCGCGGCGCCGGCTACGCGCTGATCGCGGTCGCCGGGGCGGCGCTGACGTTCGCCTACCTGGGCCGGTTCTGGATCTTGATCTTCCTCGGCGGGCGCCAGGGAGGCGAGGCGCGGGCCCCGCGCCTGCTGGTCGCTCCGGTGGTCGCGCTCGGGCTCGCGGCGCTGGCCGGCGGCCTGGTCC
>JBPCPD010000046.1:0-4355 GCA_050999535.1 Thermoleophilaceae bacterium | reverse complement strand
GGCCGACGACGGTCTTGGACAGCCCCATCTCCAGACCGAGCAGCGGCAGCACCGGGCCGGAGGCGAAGACGAACCAGCCCCACGCCACGACCCCGCTGTAGCCGGCCGCGCTGACCGCGTCCCGCTGCAGCGGTGGCGAGAAGTCCTCCCGGACGAGCGAGGTCACGCCAGCCGCTGCACCACGTGGTCGACGCAGGCCAGCAGCGCCTCGACGTCCGAGGGCTCGACGGAGGGGAAGGTGCCGACCCGGAGCTGGTTCCGGCCGAGCTTGCGGTACGGCTCGACGTCGACGACACCGTGCCCGCGCAGCACCCGCGCCACCTCGGCCGCGTCGACGCCGTCGAGGTCCACGGTGGCCACGACCGGGCTGCGCAGCCCCGGGTCGGTGACGAACGGCGCCGCCCAGCTCCGCTGCTCCGCCCAGTCGTACACCAGCCCCGAGGAGGTGAGGCAGCGATGCGCGGCCCAGGCCAGGCCGCCCTGCTCCTGCAGCCACCTCACCTGCGCGGCGAGCATGACGAGCGTCGCGACGGCCGGGGTGTTGAGCGTCTCGTCCTTGCGGGAGGCGGTGACCGCCGCGGACAGCGACAGGAACTCCGGCATCCACCGGTCCGTCGCCGACAGCCGCCGCGCGCGCTCGACCGCCGTGGGGGACAGCAGCGCGAGCCGCAGCCCGCCGTCGGAGCCGAAGGCCTTCTGCGGAGCGAAGTAGTAGGCATCGGCCTGCTCGACGTCGACGGGCAGGCCGCCCGCGCCCGAGGTCGCATCGATGAGCACGAGCGCGTCGCCGGCGCCCGCCGGGCGGCGCACGTCGAACATCACGCCGGTCGAGGTCTCGTTGTGCGCCCAGGCGATCACGTCCGCGCTCGGATCCGCGACCGGGTCGGGCGCGTCACCCGGGTCGGCGCAGACGAGCACCGGGTCGGCGAGAAACGGCGCGCCGGCGGTGACCGTGGCGAACTTGCGCGAGAACTCGCCGTAGGCGAGGTGCAGGGCGCGCTCTGCCACCAGGCCGCACGCGGCTGCGTCCCAGAAGGCGGTCGTGCCGCCGTTGCCCAGCGCGACCTCGTAGCCCTGCGGCAGCGAGAACAGCTGCGCGACACCCTCGCGCACGCGGGCGACGACGTCCTTGACCGCGGCCTGACGATGCGAGGTGCCGATCGCCGGCGCCTCGCTCAGGCGCGCGACGGCGCCGCGACGGATCTTCGAGGGTCCGCAGCCGAAGCGGCCGTCGGCGGGCTTGAGCTGGTCGGGGATCTGCGGCGCCGGGTGATTCACGGTCGATTCCTTCCGGGCGGGCTCAGGTCATGTGCCGGTGGGGTGCCCAGGCGCGCAGCATGATGGCCGTCGCTCCCCGGTGGTGAGCTCCACCTCGAAGACGCCAGTCGCGACGGCCCGCGGGACTGTACCGGGCCCGCCGCTCAGGCGACCAGGCGGGCGAGCAGACCCCCCGCGGCGAGGGCGGCCACGAGCGCCCCGCGGGCGCCGTCGCCGAGGCTCGACTGCTCCAGCTCCAGCTCCAGCTCGCGCCGGAACCCCTCGTCGGTGATCGCGAGCACGAGCAGCAGACCCCAGAAGGCGGTCGCGAGCACCGACAGGGCGAGCGAGACGATGCCCGTGACGAAGCCGGCCTGGGCGAGCCCGCGGTGCTTGGGGGTCTCGCCGGCGTCGACGCGGCTGCGTCCGCGGCGCGAGTAGACGATCGCCAGTCCCGAGCAGATGGCCGATACGATCGACGAGAGGCCGACGGAGAGCAGCAGCAGGCCGCTGGAGACCATCGCGAGCGTGAAGCCGGCGACCGCAGGGCCGTTGTCGGGCTCGGCCGGTGGCCGCGGCTGGTAGACCCACGGCTGGGGGGCGGTCTGCTGGTGCTGCCAGCCGGAGGGCGCCTGGCCCCAGCCCGCGTGCCGGCCGGGCTGGCCCTGCCACTGCGGCGGTGGCTGCCCGCCCCACTGCTGCGGGGGCTGCTGCCCGCCCCAACCCTGCTGCGGGGCCTGCTGGCCCCACTGCTGCTGGCCCTGCGGGGGCTGCTGGCCCTGCTGGCCCTGCGGGGGCTGGTGCTGGCCCCAGCCCTGATCGGCCGAGCTCGTGTCCGAGCCCGCGGGCGGGGCGAATCCCTGCTGCGCCTGCGCAGTGGATGTGTCGTCGGGCTCGCGCGAGCCCTCTCCCCCGCCCAGGTCGGGCTCGCGCCCGCCCGGCTGCGGCGGCAGGAAGCCCTCGCCTGATCCCTGCTCGGCCACCTCAGAAGTCCTGGTCGATCCAGTCCATCATCGAGCGCAGCTTCCTGCCCTCGCGCTCGATCTCGTGGTCGGCGCCCTCGGCACGCAGGCGCTGGAAGTTCTCCTGGCCGGCCTGGTTCTCGGCGATCCACTCGCGCGCGAAGTCGCCCGACTGGATCTCGCCCAGGATCTCGCGCATCGCCTGCCGGGTCGGCTCGCCGATCACGCGCCTGCCGCGCGTGACGTCGCCGTACTCGGCGGTGTTCGAGATCGAGTAGCGCATGCCGCCGATGCCCTTCTCGTACATCAGGTCGACGATCAGCTTGAGCTCGTGCAGGCACTCGAAGTAAGCCATGCGCGGGTCGTAGCCGGCCTCGACGAGCGTCTCGTAGCCTGCCCGAACCAGCTCGGTGACCCCGCCGCAGAGCACGGCCTGCTCGCCGAAGAGGTCGGTCTCGGTCTCGTCCTTGAAGCTCGTCTCGATCACGCCGGCGCGGGTGCAGCCGATCGCCTTGGCATAGGCCAGCACGAGCTCACGCGCGGCGCCCGAGGCGTCCTGGTGGACGGCCACGAGGCCGGGGATTCCCTCGCCCTCGACGTACTGGCGCCGCACGAGGTGGCCGGGCCCCTTGGGTGCGGCCATGCCGACGTCGACCTCGGGGCCGGGATCGACCTGGTCGTAGTGGATCGCGAAGCCGTGGGCGAACATCAGCAGGTTGCCCGGCGCTATCCCGTCGCGGATCTCGGACTCCCAGATGTCGTGCTGGCGCTCGTCGGGCAGCAGCACCATGACGATGTCACCGCGGCTCGCCGCATCGGCGACCGAGACGACCTCGAGGCCGTCCCCCTGCGCCTTGGCGACCGACTCGGAGCCCTCGCGCAGGCCGACCACGACGTCGACCCCCGAGTCGCGGAGGTTGAGCGCGTGCGCGTGGCCCTGCGAGCCGTAGCCGAGCACCGCCACCGTCTTGCCCTCGAGCTTGGAGAGGTCCGCGTCCGCGTCGTAGATCACGCGGCCGGACTCTAGTGGGCCCTCCGAGAAGTGCTGGCCCGCTTTGGCGAGTGACTGGGCGTGGCTGGCAAGCCCGAGAGCGCAGCCAATGCCAGAGCATTGGCGAGCATCGCGGGCGCAGCCAGGCGCGTCCAGGCGCCGCCAAACGGGTCAGGACTTGCAGGAGGGACCACTAGTGGGAGCCCGCCAGCTCCGTCAGGTCCCGGCGGACGAGCTTGCCGCCCGCGTTGCGCGGCAGCCGCGCGACGACCTCGACGCGCTTGGGCACCTCGTGACCGGCAAGCCGCGTCGCGCACCAGTCGCGCAGGTCGCCGGCCGGGACACCGCCCCCGAGCACGACCAGCGCGACGACGGCCTCGCCCCATTCGGGGTCCGCGACGCCGACGACGCCAGCGTCGCGCACCGCCGGGTGCTCGAGCAGCGCCGCCTCGACGAGCGCGGGCGCGACGTTCTCGCCGCCGGTGACGATCAGCTCCTTGATCCGGCCCTCGATGTGCAGGTGGCCGCGCTCGTCGAGGCGGCCGTGGTCGCCGGTGTGCAGCCAGCCGTCGTCGGCGAGCGCGCCCGCGGCCACCATCGGCCCGCGGACCAGGATCTCGCGCCCGGCTGGCGCGATCGCCAGCTCCGCGCCCGTCACCGGCGGACCGCTCGCCTCGCCCGGATCGGCGACGACGACGTGCGAGGCCGTCTCGGTCATCCCGTAGGTGGTGCGCACGGGAAGCTCGTGCTCCCGGGCCCAAGCGAGCAGCTCGCGCGGGATCGGGCCGCCGCCGAGCAGCAGCGCCCGCAACGCCGGCGCGCGCTCCAGGCCCGTGTCGCGCAGGCGGGCGAGCATCGTCGGAACCAGCGAGGCGAGCGTGCTCGAGCCGTCCTGGAGCTCAGCGGCGACGCGCTGCGCATCGAAGCACTCGTGCAGGACCGCGGTGGTGCCGGCGCGGGCGCAGCGCAGCAGGACCGCGAGGCCGCCGACGTGGAAGAGCGGCAGCGGGCACAGCCACCGATCGGCCGGGTCGGTGCCCAGCGCCGCGGCCGAGCCGGCCGCGGAGGCCTCGTGGTTGGCGAGCGTGAGCTCGACGGGCCGGGGCTCGCCCGAGGTCCCCGAGGTGAAGAGCACGGTGTGGACG
>JBPCPD010000242.1:0-15381 GCA_050999535.1 Thermoleophilaceae bacterium | reverse complement strand
CTCCTTGCCCTCGTCGCCGGCCTCGCCGTCGGACTCGTAGGCGGCGATCGACTTGTGCTCGACCCCGTGGTAGGCGGCGAGGTCGCCCGAGCTCAGGGCGAGCATCGCGGGGGCCATGCTGATCAGGCCGACCGCGCCCTCGCGCACGACCGTGCGCTGGCCGCTGGACCGGATCGCCTGCCCGAGCAGCGCCGCACCGGCCATCGCGGCGAGCGTGCGCGCGTCCTGCATCGGCAGCCGCGCGGCCGGAAGCGCGCGCTTGACCAGCGGGATCACGACCATCGCCTCGCCGAGCTTGAGCAAGCCGCGCAGCCCGGGAATCCCCCCGGCCGCCCTGCCGCCGAGCGAGGGCTTGCGTCCCGAGGCGACCTGCAGCGTCCCGTCGCGATCGCGCACGGCGGCGGCCCAGTGCGCAGGGCCGTGGACGAGCAGGCCGTTGCGCAGCGCCATGCCGCCGAGGCGCAGCTTGTCGGGCGTCTGCTCGCCGGCGCCGGGCGCTCCGACGGCGGGCGGGACCTCGCCGCTCATCCGAGCGTCTCCTCGGCCAGGCCGGCGTAGAAGCGCGCCGCCAGCCCAAGGTCCTCGACCGGGATCCGCTCGTCCGCGCCGTGGATCAGTGGCGAGGCCTCGAACAGGTCCATCGAACGCTGAGGGAAGAACCCGTAGGCGACGCAGTCGGGAAACGCGTCACGGAACCAGCGCGAGTCGCTGAAGCCCGGCAGCGCGACCGGCGTGACCCCGGCGCCGGGATCCTCGTGCTCGACGAAGGTGCGAATCGAGTCCATCAGCGGCGAGTCGAGCGGCGAACGGTTGCCGGTCACCGTCTCGCGGAAGGCAATCTCGTAGCCGTCACCGGGGATCGTCTCGCGGATGCGCTTCAGCGCGTGCTCCTCGCCGAGGCCGGGCGGCACGCGGCAGTCGACGCTCAGGCGCGCGTGCGCGGGGATGACGTTGATCTTCTCCGAGGCGGCGGCCATCGTCGGGCTGAGCGTGACGCCGAGCATCGGCTCGAGCAGGATCGCGACGCGCGGATCGGTGGCCTCGACCTCGGCCAGCGCGGCCTCGAGGTCGTCACCGGCGACGCCGATCGAGGCGAGGAACGCGTCGGGCTCGGGCGAGTGCTCGGGCACGACGCGCCCGCCGGCGAGCGCCTCGAGCACCGGGGCGAGCTTGACCAGCGCGTTATCGCCGATGCGCGGGATCGACGCATGCCCGGCACGACCGCTCGTGCTCAGGGTGAAGCGGAAGACGCCCTTCTCGGCGGCGCAGACGCCGTAGCGGCGACGGCGCCCGTACTCGAAGGCCGCCCCCGCGCCCTCGTTGACGACCAGGTCGGCACGCACGCGCTCGGGGTGCGCCTCGCACAGCCACTGCGCGCCGTGGACGGCGCCGGCCTCCTCGTCGGCGGTCAGCACGAGCTTGAGCTCGCCCGCCGCCGGACGCCAGCCGTTCCGGGCGAGCGCGACGGCGGCGGCGACCTCGCATGCGACCTGGCCCTTCATGTCGAGCGCGCCGCGGCCCCAGACGCAGTCGTCGCGGAGCTCCCCCGACCACGGGTCGACGCTCCAGTCGGCCGGATCGGCGAGCACGGTGTCGACATGGCCGAGCAGGCAGAGCACGGGGCCGTCGACGCCCGAGCCCATGCGGGCGATCAGGTTCGGGCGGCCCTCGACGGCGGCGAGCAGCTCGACCTCGAAGCCGGCGCTCTCGAGCAGCTCGCGCAGGAACTCCTGGCAGGCGGCCTCGTTGCCGGGCGGGTTGACGGTGTCAAAGGCGATCAGGCGCTGCAGCAGATCGGTGGCGCTGCGCTGCAGATCGGCGGCGTCGGACACTGCGGCAATTATAGGAACCCCCCTCCCCGGGTGGATCCCGCAGGAGCGACCCGCGCGGCACGGTCCACCGGGTCGGCTGCGTAACGACTTCGTACGCTGCGAGAATCTCCTCCGTGGAGCGGCTCTTCGAAGCAGGCGATGAACCGCCGAAGGGCCACACGCGCGTACCGAGCGCCGATCAGCCGCTCGCCGCGCGCATGCGGCCCGCCTCGCTGGACGAGCTCGTCGGCCAGGGCCACCTGCTCGAGCCCGGCTCGGCGCTGCGCCGCGCGATCGACGATGGGCACCCGCACTCGATGATCCTCTACGGGTCCCCGGGCACCGGCAAGACGACGCTCGCGCGGCTGGTCGCGCTGCACGCGCGCGCGGCCTTCGAGGAGCTCTCGGCGGTCAGCGCCGGCCGCCAGCAGGTGCGCGACGTGCTCGAGCGTGCCGAGCACCGGCGCACGACCTCGGGTGAGCCGACGATCCTCTTCCTCGACGAGATCCATCGCTTCAACAAGGCCCAGCAGGACACGCTGCTGCCCGCCGTCGAGGAGGGGCTCGTGACGCTGATCGGGGCGACGACCGAGAACCCCTACTTCGAGGTCAACTCGGCGCTGCTCTCGCGCTGCCGGGTCTACGAGCTGGCGCCGCTCACCGACGCCGACGTGCTGGGGCTGCTGCGTCGTGCGCTCGGCGACGAGCGCGGCATCCCCGACCCGCCGCCGGTCGCCGACGACGCGCTCGACTTCCTCGCCGCGCGCGCCGGCGGCGACGCCCGCACCGCGCTCGCGGCGCTCGAGCTTGCCGCCGAGACCGCGGGTGGCGAGGAGGTCGACCTCGCCCGTGCGGAGGATGCCCTGCAGCGCCGCGCGATCCTCTACGACAAGGGCGGCGACCGCCACTACGACACGATCTCGGCCTGGATCAAGGCCACGCGCGGCTCGGACCCCGACGCCTCGCTGCTCTACCTCGCCGCGATGCTCGAGGGCGGCGAGGACGCACGCTTCATCGCGCGCCGGATGGTGATCCTCGCCAGCGAGGACATCGGCAACGCCGAACCGCGGGCGCTGGAGATCGCCGTCGCCGCGGCGCACGCGGTCGAGCACGTCGGGCTGCCCGAGTGCGCCCACAACCTGGCCCAGGCGACCGTCTACCTCGCGCTGGCGCCAAAGTCCAACGCCTCCTACGCCGCGCTCGGCCACGCGCGCGCCTGGGTCCGCGCGCACGGCGCGCCGACACCGCCAGGGCCGCTGCGCAGCGCCGCGTATCCCGGAGCCGAGGCGCTCGGCCGCGGCCAGGGCTACGACTACCCGCACGACCACCCGGAGGGCGTCTCGGGCCAGGAGCTGATGCCCCCCGAGGCGAAGGGCGAGCGTTTCCTCGAGCTGAGCGACCACGGCGAGGAGCGCGAGCTCGCGGAGCGCCTGGCGCGCATCCGCCGTGCGCGTGGCGGCGATGGCGCGCAGGACCGGCGCGGCCCGTCGTCGGGGCGCTAGCCAGACCCCTGCGCGCGGCCCGCGGGCCCGCAGTCCTTCGTGCGCCGAAACTCGATCGGACTGCTCAGGTCGATGAACTCGCCGCGCTCGGCGAAGCCGGTCCGATAGCGCACGAGCAGCCCCTCTACCGTCACGGTGGTGCCGGGCTCGAGCGAGCCGCAGCTGCCCATCCGGAAGCGCATCTGCACCCCGCGCTGCTCGCCGGCGGCAAGCTCGAACGGCTCGAAGGCGAGGTAGCGCGACGGCGGTCCGCCGTTGCGAGTGTTGCGAGTGACCGTGCCCACCCTGACCTCGCCGAGCGCCACGTCGACGCGTTCGCTCATATCCCCGAGCTGGACGACCTCGACGTCGCGGTCGCCGGTGTTGGCGATCGAGACTTCGGCGGTCGTGCGCCCGCCGCCGACGTAGCGCTTGCTGACGTAGTCCCCGAACGGACCGGCGTCGATGCGCCTGCCGCGGTCGCCGACCGACGAGTTGCTGCCCTCCTCGATGGCGTCGTAGGCGAGCATCGGCCTGACCCAGAGCACCCCCGCGAGGCCGAGCCCGAGCAACAGCGCGAGGACGATCACCGCCGCGATCAGGCCCCTGCGCCGCACGCCGTCCTTTATACCGCCGCAACGAATGTTGCGGTCCCGTCAAGCGACATTGGCCTCAACCGGGCGCCCCTGCCACCCTGGAGAAGATGAAGCGCCGCGCATCTATCACCGAGCGCCTGGCCGACCCGGGCACGCTGATGGCGACGACCCACGCCGTCGGCGGGAACCTGCGCGTCCGCCTGCGCCTGACACGGCCGACCGACGCTCCCGCCGTGCGCTCGTTCCTCGAGCGCCTCAGCCCCGAGACCCGCCGGCGACGCTTCCTGCACGCGATGCCACACGTTCCCGAGGCGATCGCGCGCCGCTTCACCTTCTACGACCCGCGCCGCCGGCTCGTCGTCGTGGCGACCAGCTTCGAGGACGGGTGCGACCAGATCGTCGGCCTCGCCGACGTCGCCCACATAGAGACCGGCCTCGCCGAGCTCGCCGTGGTCGTCGACGACGACCGCCAGGGCCGCGGCGTCGGCAAGCTGCTCACCGAGGCGACCGCGACGCTCGCGATCGAACAGGGCGCCACCCACCTCAAGGCGGACCTGCTCGTGCACAATTCGGCGATGCTGGCCCTGATGGAGCGCCTCGGCCCCACGACGCGGACCTACGAGGGCGGCGTCGCGGCCACCTTCACCCGGCTGCCCGCCCGTGGCCGCCGCGCCGCCTGACGTCTGGACCCGCAACCCAGCGGCCCCTGACGTCGGTCACAATAGGTCCGTGAACGCGACTGCCACCAGCCCGCCGCTCGAGTCCTTCAGCCCCGCCGGAGGCCGGCGCCTGGGGGCCGTCGAGACGATCACGCCCGCGCAGGTGCAGGCGGTCGTCGACGACGTCGCCGAGGTGCAGCCCTTCTGGGCCGCGCTGCCGCTGTCGCAGCGCGCGCGCTACATGCGCCGCACCGCGCAGGTCGTGATCGACTCGCTCGCCGAGCTCAGCGAGCTGCTCTCGCGCGAGCAGGGCAAGCCACGCAACGAGTCATACGTGATGGAGCTGGTGCCGAGTATCGACGCGCTGCACTGGATCGCGCGTGCGGGCCCGAAGATCCTCGGCGACGAGCGCATCTCGTTGCCGCTGTTCGCCAAGCAGAAGCGCGCGCGCTTCACCTACGAGCCGCTCGGGGTGGTCGGCGTGATCGCGCCGTGGAACTACCCGTGGGCGATCCCCTTCGGCGAGGTCGCGATCGCGCTGATGTGCGGCAACGGCGTGGTGCTCAAGCCGGCTTCGCTGACCCCCCTGATCGGTGAGCGCATCCAGGCCGTCTTCGAGCGGGCGGGCCTGCCCGAGGGTGTCGTGCGCACCGTGCACGGCGGCGGCGCGGTGGGCCAGGCACTGGTCGAGTCCAGCGCTGCGAAGATCTTCTTCACGGGCTCGGTGGAGGTCGGGCGGGGCGTTGGGGTGGCGTGTGCTGAGCGGATGAAGGGCTCGGTGCTCGAGCTCGGCGGCAAGGACCCGATGCTCGTGCTCGCCGACGCCAACGTCGACCATGCCGTCTCGGGGGCGCTGTGGGGTGGCTTCGCCAACGCGGGCCAGACCTGCTCGGGGATCGAGCGGGTCTACGTCGCGCGCGAGGTCGCGGAGCGGTTCACCGAGGAGCTCGTCAAGGGCGCGAGCGCGCTGCGCGTCGGCGAGCCGATGGAGTGGACCACGGAGATCGGGCCGATGGTCTCGCACGAGCAGTTCGAGCTCGTGCGCGAGCTCGTCGACGACGCGGTGGCGGCCGGCGCGCAGCTGCGCTGTGGCGGGCCGCTGAGCGGCGAGGCAGCGACGGCGCTGGGCGGGGGCGACTGGTACGCCCCCGCGGTGCTGACCGGCGTGCGCCCGGAGATGCGGATCATGCGCGAGGAGATCTTCGGTCCGGTGATCCCGGTCGTGACCGTCGACTCCGAGGACGAGGCGATCGCGCTCGCCAACGACTCCGACTTCGGGCTCGGCGCATCGGTGTGGACGCTGGACCGCGCCCGCGGCGAGCGCATCGCGCACCGCCTGCAGGCGGGCATGGCCTGGGTCAACGACCACATGTTCTCCCACGGCACCTGCTCGTGCTCGTGGGGCGGGATCAAGGACTCCGGCCTTGGGCGCTCGCACTCGAAGTTCGGCTTCTACGAGTGCGTCAACATCAAGCTGCTCGCCTGGGAGCCCTCGCGCACGCGCAACTTCTGGTGGCACCCCTACGACGCCGCCCTCGGCCGCGCGATGCAGGCGTCCGCGCAGCTGCTCTACGGGCGCGACGACGACAAGCCGGGCGCCCTGCGCCGCGGGGCGCCGTCGCTGGTCCGGCTGGGGGCGAAGATGCTCGGCTCGGGCCGCCGTGACTGACGCCGGCCACGACCTGCCCGAGCTGCGCGGGCAGCGGGTCCTGCTGCGACCGCTCGAGGCAGGCGCATCTTCCTCGCCCCCCGCCTGGCACGGACGGGGCCACGGCACCGACGCGATGATCACGCTGGTGGACCACCTCACCACAGTCGGTGGCCACCATCGCGTCATTCTCGGCACCGCGATCGACAACGCCGCGGCGCTGCGCTGCTATGAGAAGGCGGGGTTCCGGCGCGTCGGCGTGACGCGGCGCAGCGGGCGCGACTTCCGCACGGGGGAGTTCGGGGACGAGTGGTTCATGGAGCTGGTGGTGCCGCCCGGGCGCGAGGAGCCCTGAGGCCCTACGCCGCCCTCGCCGCGGGCACATAGCGCAACCGCTCCGGCACGAACGGGATCACGACGCGCTTGACGTACTCGGCCCCGCCGGCGACAAGCGCGCGGCGCACCGCGACCGGGGGCAGCGGGGAGAAGCCGTACTGGCGCCGGATCGTCTCGGGCAGCAGCGCGATCGTGATGAAGTTGGCCGTCTCGAGCAGCGGGCGCGCGATCCACGGCACCGGCGGCTCGAGCACGATCTGGCGCGCCCGGCTGCGCGCCCAGTCGGTGACCAGCAGCGTGTCCCCCTCGAGCATCTCGCGCCGGTAGGCGTCGAGATCCTCGACCGTGTCGGGCATGTCCGAGCGCCGCAGGCCGAACAGCTCGCCGACGACCTTGTAGTCCTCCCAGTAGGCCGCCTCGGCGCTGCGCGACAGCTCCCCGACGTACTTGCGGTAGACGACCACGCCCGAGTCGACGAGCGTGAACAGCACCCACAGCAGCAGATCGGGCTGATCGGCGCGGTAGGGGGTGCCCGCGGGGAAGCGCCCGACGGGCTCGCGGATGCGGCCCTTGACGCGCGTGTGCATCTCGCGCACGTGGGCGGTCACCCGGTCGGCCTCCGCCCGCGTGCCGAAGCCGATCGTCGACATCACCTCGGCCGTGCGGGCGAGGCGATCGTAGGGCTCGTCCATCGCGCTCGAGTGCGCGAGCAGGCCGGAGACCGCCAGCGGATGCGCCGCCTGCATCAGCAGCGCGCGCGGCCCGCTGAGGGCGATGGCGCGCTCGCGGTGCACGCGCCGCAGCATCGAGTCGTCGGTGAAGTAGCCGGCGCCCATCTGGAGAAATGTACGGCGCGTACCATCGAATAGACCATGCCCGCCCAAGCCTTTGCCGGAAAGCCCTGTGTCTGCCAGTTCAAGCGCGGAACCTGCGACCAGAGCTGCGTGCAGGGGATGCTCGACACGCCGTTCTACATCGCCTGCCTGAAGCTTACGGGGCGCCGGTGCCTGGTCGTCGGGGGCGGCTCGATCGGTCTGGAGAAGGTCGAGGGGCTGCTCGCCTGTGACGGCGACGTGACGCTGGTGGCGCCCGAGGCGATCGAGCCGCTGCGCGAACTGGCGCGGGAGGGCTCGGTCCGCTGGGAGCAGCGCGAGTACGAGGCCGCCGATCTCGAGGGCGCCTTCATGGTGATCGCCTCCACCGACGACACCGACGTGAACATCGCCATCTACGAGGACGCCGAACGGCGGGCGATGCTCGTGAACATCGTCGATGTGCCACCGCTGTGCAACTTCATTCTGCCGGCGATCGTCCGCACCGGGCCGCTGGCGATTGCGATCTCGACCGCGGGCGCGAGCCCGGCGCTGGCCAAGCGCATCAAGGCCGAGATCGCCGAGCAGTACGGCGAGCCCTACGCGCGGCTGGCGATCCTGCTCAACGAGGTCCGCGGCTGGGCCAAGGGCAGCCTGCCGACCTACCAGGACCGCAAGGCGTTCTTCGAGTCGATCGTCGACGGCGAGCCCGACCCGGTCGAGCTGCTGCGCGGCGGCGACGAGGATGCGGTGCGCGACCTGATCGCCGCGGCGCGGCGCACGCACGCGCCCGTCTAAGGCCCCATCCTGCGGTGCTCGCCCGATCGGCGATCGGGCTCCGCTCCTCGGCCTGAAGGCCCAGCCTCAGTCGCGCTCGGGGAAGAGCTCCGACAGCGCGAGCGCGAAGCCCGGCAGCAGCGGCGAGGTCAGCGCGTCGTCGCGGGTGAGCTCGAGCGCGACGTCGAAGGTCGGCGCGTCCGGCGCCGACCGACGAAACACCAGCAGCACGTCGGCGGCGGTGTCGGCCAGCCACAGCTCTGGCAGGCCGAAGCGCTCATATCCCGCCTTCTTGGCCCCGATGTCATAGCGCCACGTGGAGGGCGAGCGCACCTCGACGGCGATGTCGGGCACCGGATACGGACGGGGGTCGTCCCTGGCGGGAACGCGCTCCTCCCGATACCAGACGACGCCCGGCACGTACACGTTGTGCGCATCCATCAGCACCTCGAGCGGTTGCCCGGTCCTCCCGCGACCTGGCTTGGCGCGCAGCCACGCCTCCAGCGCGTACTGGATTTCAGTAGCAGCGGTGCTGTGCAGCCACGTCGGAAAGTGCACGATCAGCTCACCGTCCACCAGCTCGAGCCGGCGCGCGTCCTGCGGCGGCGGCAGCTCGAGGAACTGCTCGGCGGTCATGCGCTCCGCGACTGGCACAGCGGTCATCGTAGCCCTCCCTCATAGCCTTCATATGCCCTCAAGGGCCGGCGCCGGGAGTTTCGCCCCCGGACGTACACTCGGCGCGTGGCGGAGCGGCTCTCCCACCTCGACGCGCAGGGCGGTGCGCGCATGGTCGACGTCGGGGACAAGCCGGCGACCGAGCGGCGCGCCGTCGCCGATGCGACGGTGCGGATGGAATCCGCGACGGCAACGATGGTCCAGCGCGGCGACGCACCCAAGGGCGACGTGGTCTCGACCGCGCGGATCGCCGGCATCCAGGCCGCCAAGCGGACCGCCGAGCTGATCCCGCTCTGCCACCCGCTCGCGCTGTCGTTCGTCGACGTGACGGTCGCGATCGACGCGAGTGCCGGAGAGGTGCGGCTTACCGCCGAGGCGCGCACCACCGGGCCGACCGGCGTGGAGATGGAGGCGATGACTGCCTGTGCGGTCGCCGCGCTGACCGTCTACGACATGGTCAAGGGCGTCGAGCGCGGCGTCGAGGTCGGGCCGGTGTCGCTGGTCGAGAAAACCGGCGGCAAGCAGGACTGGCGCCGCGGATGAGGTCTGCCGTGCTGACGATCTCCTCCTCGCTGCACCGCGGCGAGGGCGAGGACGCGTCGGGGGCGGCGCTGGCGCAGTGCTGCGAGGCGGCGGGGCTGGAGGTCGTGCGCGAGCTGCTGCCCGACGACCGCGAGGCGATCACAGCGACGCTGCGGCGGCTCGCCGACGCGGATGGGGTGCGCTTCATCTTCACCACCGGCGGGACCGGGCTCACCGACGACGACGTCACGCCCGAGGCGACGCGCGACGCGATCGAGCGCGAGGCCCCCGGCTACGCGGAGACGATCCGCGCTCGCTCGCTTCAGTTCACCCCGCTCGGGATCCTCACGCGGGGCGTCGCGGGGATCAGGGGGCGGACGCTGATCGTCAACTTCCCGGGCAACCCGAAGGCGATCGGGCAGTCGTGGCCCGTGGTCGAGCCCACGCTGCACCACGCGGCAGCGACGCTCGAGCGCTGACCCCGACGCGGCCCCGGCGATCGTCGGAGCCGCGCCGGCTTGGCCCGGTAGCGTCCGCGCGATGGCCGAGGCGGCGATCGCGCTGGAGGGGCTCGAGCGCCGCTACGGCGACCGCCTGGCGCTCGCCGGCATCACCGTGAACCTCGAGCCCGGCGCCACCCTGGCCGTGCTCGGTCCCAACGGGGCCGGCAAGACGACGCTGCTGCGCGTGCTCGCCACACTGCTGCGTCCGCACGGTGGGGCGGCGCAGGTGCTCGGCTGCTCGCTGCCGGCCGACGGCTGGCGCGTACGCGGGCGCGTCGGGTACCTCGGCCACGATCCGCTGCTCTACCGCGAGCTGAGCGGGCGCGAGAACCTCGTCTACCACGCGCGGCTGCACGGCCTCGACCCTGCGAGGGTGGACGAGCGGATCGAGGCGGTGGGCCTGACGCGCCGTGGCGAGGACCCCGTGCGCGACCTCTCCAGGGGAATGGTCCAGCGGCTGGCCGTGGCGCGCGCAACGCTGCACGAACCCGAGCTGCTGCTGCTCGACGAGCCGCGAGCCAACCTCGACCCAGCCGCCGTGCAGGCGCTCGAGCCACTGATCGGGCGCACGGCCTCCGCGGCGCGGGTGCTCGTCAGCCACGACGTCGGCAATGCGCTGGCCGAGGCCGACCTCGCACTCGGCCTGCGGGCGGGGCGCCAGCTCTTCTGCATGCCGCCCGCCGCGGTCGACGCGACCGCCACCAGCGAGCTGTACGCGTGATCCGCACCGCGACCGCGGTCCTGCGCAAGGACCTGCGCATCGAGTGGCGCACCAAGGAGGCGGTGCCCGCGATGACGCTGTTCTCGGTGACGACCTTCGTGCTCTTCCACTTCGGGCTCGACCGCGACACGCTCGAAGGCACCCTCGCCTCGGGCGTGCTGTGGGTCACGCTGCTGCTGGCCGCCGTGATCGGGGTGACGCGCCTGTTCGCGGCCGAGCGCGAGCAGGGCGGGATCGACGCGTTCCTGCTCGCTCCGGTCGACCGCACCGCGCTCTTCCTCGCCAAGGCCGCCGCACTGCTGGTCTACCTCGTGCTGCTCGAGCTGGTCGCGATCCCGGCCTTCGCTGTCCTGCTGCTGGGCCCCAGCCTCTTCGACGCGCTGCCCGAGCTGCTGCTCGTGCTCCTGCTCGCCGACCTCGGCCTCGCGGCGGTCGGCGCGCTGGTCGCCGCGCTGGCCGCCGAGACCCGCGCGCACGAGCTGATCGTACCGCTGCTGCTGCTCCCCCTGGTCGTCCCGCTGCTGATCGGCGCCGCCTCGGCGACCGCGCCGCTGCTCAGCGCAGGGGGCGGGGCGGAGGACCTGGGGCGCCACCTGGCGCTGCTCGGCGGCTATGACCTCGTGTTCGGGCTGATCGCCTTCGGGGTGTTCGACTTCCTGCTCGACGACTGACGGCCGGCGCTGCGAAAGCTCAGTGCGCAGCTCCGTGACACGGCCCGCGACGCGTCCTAGACTGTTTTAGACATGGCGGACACCGAGCTTGCCTGGACGCAACGAGCCGTCAGCTGATCGGGCAGAGCTTCGGGTCGGTAAGGGTGATCGAAGCAAGCGGTGACCTCGACACGGATCCGGAGGGCCTGCCGATTGTGAAGATCTCGCTGGTCGTGTCGGACCCTCGGAAACCAGCGGACACATGGCCGCTCGCGGATGTCGACGAGCTCCAACGCGAGGCCCAAAGGCTTGTTGCACGCGTCGATCCAGAACTGCCATACGCCGTCGTGGAGCTGTTCCCGGAGACGCCCGACCCTGTCGAGGACGACGTGGCCGCCGATTGGTGAGCGGACCGGCCGCTCCAAGTGGCGGCCGCGTCCAAGCGGTGCCCAGCAGCCTGCAGGCGGTGACCAGCGCGTTCTTAGATCTCTACACCGCGCTACCTCGCGGCCTTCCCGAAGGCCCGCGCCAGGCGTCACGTGGATACGTCTGATCGCGCCGTCAGCCAGCTTTGGTCAAACCTGGACGATCCCCACGTTCAACGCTTCCTCGGCCTTGTGGTCCTCCAGGCCGCTCGCCTACCCCGGCCGTGAGTACCTCGCGTCGCCTCGACGCTGCCGGGAGCGCCTGGCCAGAGCCCTGCACCCCTAGAATGGAGCGCGTGTACTCCAGGGGATTCCGGCCGATCGCCATCGCGACGGTGCTCTTCACGGCACTCGCATTCGGGCTCGTCTTCTTCTACGCCCCGCTCGACGGCGACCAGGGCTTCATCCAGAAGGTCTTCTACGTGCACGTGCCGATGGCGATCGTCGCGCTGTGCGGGTTCGTCGCCGGCGGGATCATGGCGATCAAGCACCTCCGCACCGGTGACCGCTCGTGGGACATGCGCTCCTACGTCGCGATCCACCTGTCGATCATCCTCGGCACCGGCGTGCTGATCACGGGCGCGATCTGGGCCAAGGCCTCGTGGGGCCACTGGTGGCTGTGGGACGAGCCGGTGCTGGTCTCGTTCCTGATCGTCTTCCTGCTCTACTGCGTCTACTACCCGCTGCGCTTCTCGATCGAGGACCCCGACCGCCAGGCGCGCTACTCGTCGGTCTTCGCGATCGCCGCGGGGGCGTTCGTGCCGATCAACTTCGTCGCGGTTCGCCTCGCCGAGCAGATCACCCATCCACGCGTGCTGTCGCAGACCGGCGGCAGCCTGCCGGGCGAGATGCGCCTGACGTTCCTCGTCTGCCTCGTCGCGATGACGCTGCTGTTCGTGACGCTGTGGAAGCTCGAGCTGACCTCCAAGCAGGCTTCGATGCAGCTCAAGCGCCTGCGCGGACGACTCGAGCTGCGCGCCGAGGAGCGCGCCGCCATGCAGGCCTCGCGCTGAGCCGATGCCCGCGCTGCCGCTCGACGAGGCCGGTCAGTACGTCGCCGGCGCCTACGTCGTCTTCCTGCTGCTGGTCCTGATCTACGTCGCGATCATGGGGACGAAGATCGCTCGCATCGAGCGGGAGGTCAGCGAACTGCTTGAACTGACGGAGGAGGCGGAGGGTGAGTCTGGAGGGGCGGCGCAGCCGGCCCGTTCACGCGAGGCGGGAGGCCGAGAGTCCTCATCAAGTCGCGGGGCTGGAGGGGCGGCGAAGCCGGCCCGTTCAAGCGAGGCGGGAGGCCGAGCAAGAACATCAGAGGGCGGGGCCGGAAGCCCCGCCGAGGTAATCGCTCGCGGGGCTGAGGCACCCGGGTCTGAGCCCGAGGCGCCCCCATGAGCGAGCTCCTCGCCCTCGGCATCTCGCACAAGACCGCCCCGCTGGCGCTGCGCGAGCGGCTCGCGCTGCCGGAGGGCCGCGCCGCGGCGATCCTCGCCGAGCTGCGCACGCACGCCTCGATCCACGAGGCCGTCGCGGTTTCGACCTGCAATCGCACCGAGCTCTATCTCGTCGCCGGAGACGCCGTCGAGGCCGAGAACGCTGCGCTGTCGGCGCTGTCGCGCCAGGCGGGAATCCGGCCGACCGAGCTGACCGACTCGCTCTACTCCTTCCGCGCGCGCGACGCCGTGCGCCACCTGTTCGGCGTCGCCGCCGGACTCGACTCGATGATCATCGGCGAGGCCGAGATCCAGGGCCAGGTCAAGCGCGCCTACGAGCTTGCGCTCGTCGAGGGCGCGACCGGCCCGATCACCAACCGCCTGTTCCGCGAGGCGCTGTCGGCCGGCAAGCGCGTGCGCACCGAGACCGCCGTCGGCCGCGCTCGGCTGTCGGTCTCCTCGGTCGCGGTCGAGCTGGCGGCCGGCATGCTCGGCGACCTCGCCTCGCGCCGCGTGCTCGTGATCGGCGCCGGCGAGAACGGCGAGCTGACCGCCCGCGCGCTGCAGGCACGTGGCGTGCACACGGTCTTCGTGGCCAACCGCCGCTACGACCGTGCGATCGGCCTCGCGCAGCGCTTCGGCGGCGGCGCGGTGCGCTTCGAGGACCTTCCCGCCGAGCTCGCGGGCGCGGACATCGTCGTCAGCTGCACCGGCTCGCCGCACCAGATCGTCGGACGCGAGGAGCTCGAGCTGATGCGCACCGAGCGCGGCGAGCGACCGCTCGTGCTGATCGACATCGCCGTCCCGCGCGACATCGACCCCGCCGTGCGCGAGCTGCCGGGCATCGCCCTCTACGACATGGACGACCTCCAGCGCGCCGTCGCCCAGCGGCGCAGCGTGCGCGAGGCCGAGTCGGCGCGCGCGCGAGGGCTCGTCGATGACGAGGTCGAGCGCTTCGAGCGCTGGCTGGCGACGCTCGATGTCGTGCCGACGATCGCGGGCCTGCGTGCTCGTGGCGCACAGGTCGTCGATGCGGTCCTGGCCGAGAACGACGCGCGCTGGGAGGGACTGACCGAGCGCGATCGCGAGCGGCTGCGCACGCTCACCGAGGCGGTCGTGGCACGACTGCTGCACGAGCCGACCCTGCGCCTGCGTGAAGCCGCCGGCGAGGACACCTCCTACGTCTACGTCCAGGCGCTGCGCGAGCTGTTCGGCCTCGACGCCCGGGGGGCGGCACTCGAGCAGGAGCGCCCCGCCGCCGAGGTCACCGAACTGCGTGGCGGCCGGCGGGACTCCGCCGCGCGCCACCGCGGCTGAGCGTGGAGCCACTGCGGCTCGGCAGCCGTGGCAGCGCGCTCGCACTGACCCAGGCGAACATGGTTCGCGAGCGCCTCCAGGCGCTCGGCGAGCAGGTCGAGATCGTGCGCATCACCGTCGCGGGCGACGAGCGGCGGCGGGGGTCTTCGCCCCCCAGCGTCCCGGCCGGCGACAAGTCCCGTTTCGTCAAGGAGATCGAGGAGGCACTGCTGGCCGGGGAGATCGACCTCGCCGTGCACTCCGCCAAGGACGTGCCGGGCGAGCTCCCCGACGGCCTGGCGATCGTGGGGGTGCCCGAACGGGCAGACCCGCGCGATGCGCTGTGCGGCGCGCCGAGCCTCGAGGAGCTGCCCACCGGCGCGGCGGTCGGCACCGCGAGCCTGCGCCGCCGCGCCCAGCTGCTCGCGGCGCGCCCCGACCTCGACGTGCGCGAGCTGCGCGGGAACGTCGACACCCGCCTGCGGCGCCTCGGCGAGGGCGCCGTCCAGGCGCTGGTGCTCGCCGCCGCGGGCCTGGACCGGCTCGGCCGGTCCGAGGGCCAACCGATCCCCGAGGCGACGATGACGCCCGCGCCCGGCCAGGGCTCGCTAGCGCTCGAGGCACGCGCGAGCGACGAGCGCATGCGCGACCTCGGGCGGTGCCTCACCGATCCCACGGCCCTCGTCGAGCTGACCGCCGAGCGGGCGCTCGTGACCCGGCTCGAGGCGACCTGCCACACGCCGGTCGGCGCCCACGCCCGGGTGCGCAACGGCGAGCTGACCCTCGACGCCTTCGCCGGCATGCCCGACGGCAGCGCGTGGGTGCGCGACACACTCGCAGGCGATCCCGCCGACCCGACGGTGCTCGGTGACGCCGTCGGCGAGCGGCTGCTGGCGGCCGGCGCTCGCGAGCTGCTCGCCGCCCTCGATGGGTGACCGAGGCTCGGGGGGGTTGGCCGCCTTCTCCGCCACACGGGCGGACCTTGCCGCCAAACCCCCCCCCCCGCAGGCAGCGCGGCCCGGCTCTCCTCCGGGGAGCC
>JBPCPD010000226.1:0-14276 GCA_050999535.1 Thermoleophilaceae bacterium | reverse complement strand
GCTGCCCAGGGTCCACCGCGCGATCAGCAACTTCAAGGCCTGGATGCACGGCACCCATCGCGGCGTCTCGCCCGACCACCTGCCCGCCTATCTCGACGAGTTCGTCTTTCGCCACAACCGCCGGGGCCCCCCGATGGCCGGCTTCCAGACACTGCTCGGGCTCGGCGCCCAGCACGAGCCGATCACCTACCGCGACATCATCAACAGAGCCGCCTGAGCACTACTTGGAGCGAACCCGGTACGCACTAGCGTCGTACGCCGTGTCCCACCAGTCGAGGCGGCCGGGTCGTCAGCGGGCAGCTGCGGCCGGCACCCTCAGGCTCAGCCGGCGGGCGGGACCCGCCCAGCTGGACAGAGCGGCGGGCACGATCCTGGACCGGATGCACAAAGATCTTGGCGCGATCGCGGCGTATCGTCGCCCGCGTGACCGGAAACGCGTCGCCGACCACCCCTGCCGCGCGCCGCGGCGAGTACGTCCTGCGCACCGTCGAGGAGCGTGGCGTGCGCTTCGTGCGGCTGTGGTTCGTCGACGTGCTCGGGCTGCTCAAGAGCTTTGCGATCCCGGTCTCGGAGCTCGAGAACGCGCTCGGGGAGGGGGTGGGCCTCGACGGCTCCTCGCTGGAGGGCGGCGCTCGGCGAAGCGAGCAGGACGCCATCGCCCAGCCCGACCCGACCTCCTTCCAGGTGCTCCCGTGGCGGCCGGGCTCGCTCGTCGCGCGGATGTTCTGCGACATTCGCCTGCCCGATGGCGAGCCCCATCCGAACGACTCGCGCCGGGCGCTGGGGCGGATGCTCGCCCGGGCCGCTGACCTCGGCTACGTCTTCCAGGTCGGACCCGAGGTCGAGTTCTTCCTGTTCGCCGAACCGGGCGACGGTGGGGAGGAGCCGCGGCCGCTGGACCACGGCGCCTACTTCGACCTCACCCCACTCGACGTGGGCAGCGACTTCCGCAGCCGCACGATCGATCAGCTCGAGCAGATGGGGATCCCCGTCAAGGCCTCACATCACGAGGCGGCGGGCTCCCAGCACGAGCTCGACCTCGCCCACACCGACGCGCTCTCGATGGCC
Organism: Thermoleophilaceae bacterium; assembly: GCA_050999535.1. Taxonomy (GTDB): domain Bacteria; phylum Actinomycetota; class Thermoleophilia; order Solirubrobacterales; family Thermoleophilaceae; genus JAAYBF01. The sequence continues at coordinate 13,208 of JBPCPD010000226.1, read as the reverse complement.
GACGCGGTGATCACGTTCCGGATCGCCGTCAAGGAGGTTGCGCGCGAGCTCGGGGTCTACGCGACGTTCATGCCCAAGCCGCTGCAGGGCTCGGCGGGATCGGGCATGCACCTGCACTGCTCGCTGTTCGAGGGCGATCGCAACGCGTTCTTCGCCGGCGACGTTGCCGAGCCGCTGTCGGAGACCGGGCGAGGGTTCCTCGCCGGCGTGCTCGCCCACGCGCCCGAGCTGAGCGCGGTCACCAACCAGTGGATCAACTCCTACAAGCGCCTCGCGGACGGGTTCGAGGCCCCTGACCACGTCGCCTGGGCGCGCAGCGGCGAGCCGGCGCTCGTCCGGGTTCCGTCGAACCGGCCCGGCAAGGAGGCGGCGGCTCGGATCGAGCTGCGCTCGCCGGACCCCGCCTGCAACCCCTATTTGGCGTTCGCGCTGATCCTCGCCGCCGGCCTGCGCGGCATCGAGCGCGGCTACCAGTTGCCGGGTGAGGCCGACGGCGGATCGCGACGGCTGCCCCAGGATCTGCGCGAGGCGACCGAGCGATTCGACAAGTCCGAGCTCGCCCGAGAGGCGCTGGGCGACCCGATCTGCGACGCCATCGTGCGCAACCAGCGGCGCGAGTGGGAGGACTTCCGCCGCACGGTCACCGAGCACGAGCGCTCCCGGCTGCTGACGCTGCTCTGATGGCGGACGCCTGGATCTACACCCCCGACGGCGCCCTGGGGGGAGAGCTCTCACGCGACCTCGCCGAGCTCGGGTTCAGGCCCCGTCAGGTCGGCGCGAACGGATCGCTGCTGCCCGACGGCGATGACGGCTCGGGCGCGCGCCGGCCGGACCTCGTCGTGGTGGCCGCGGGCGCGCGGGATCCCTTGCCCGTGGCGCTCGTCGAGCGCCTGCGCGACCACGAGGACCTCGGCGAGGTGCCGCTCGTCGTCGCGGTCGATCCCGAGCACCTGTCGTCCGCGCTCGCGCTCGGGGAGCAGGAGCTCGCGGTGCGCCCGTTCGCGCCGGGGGAGCTGGCGGCGCGCGTCTCGCGCGCGCGCCGGGACGTCAGCGGCGTCGCGGCGGACGACATCGTGCGCGCCGGCTCGCTCGAGCTGGATCTCGCGACCTACCAGGTGGCGATCGCCGGCGAGCCCGTGAGCTTCACCTACATGGAGTACGAGCTGCTCAAGTTCCTCATCACCCACCCCGGCAGGGTCTTTGCGCGCGAAGCGCTGCTGTCGGCCGTCTGGGGCTACGACTACTACGGCGGCGAGCGCACCGTCGACGTCCACGTGCGGCGGGTGCGCGCGAAGCTCGGGCAGGAGCACGCGGCCCGCATCAGGACCGTGCGCAGCGTCGGCTATCGGTTCGTGCGGTGATCGCGCTCGGACGCTCCACCTACTCCGGCTTCGCCGCCACGATCAAGCTCGTCGGCACCGGTGAGCGTGGCCGCCGCGACCTGTCCTTCGACGAGGCGCGGCAGGCGATGGCGGCGCTCCTCGCCGGTGAGATCAGCGATGCCCAGGCGGGCGCGTTCATGATCGCGATGAGGCTCAAGGGCGAGGCTCCGGAAGAGCTGGCGGGCTTCGCGCGCGCCCTGCGCGACGCGGCAACGCCGCTGGAGGCCGACTGCGGCGCGCGGCCGCTGGTCGCCTGCGGCGGCGCCTACGACGGAGTGGCCTCGGCGCCCCATCTCTCGGTCGCCGCGGCCGCGACCGCCGCGGCGTGCGGCGCCGGGGTCGTCATGCACTGCGGGACTACGCTCGGCCCCAAGCGCGGCGTCACCCAGGGTGACGTGCTCGAAGCGCTCGGCGGGCCGGCGGCCCAGAGCGCGGTCCAGTCGGCCAAGATGCTCGAGCGGTCGGGCGCGACGCTCGTTCACGCGCCCGCGGTGCTGCCCGGCTGGCAGCGGATCGCGGCGATCCGCGACGAGCTCGGCGTGCGCGGACCGCTGCACGCCGCCGAGCGGCTGCACGACTTCTTCGGAGCGGGGCGCTTCGTCATCGGCTTCACGCACACCGCCTACTCGGGGCTGGCGCTCGGTGCGCTCGAGCGGCTCGGCGCCGGGCGGGCGGTGACCGTGCGCGGCATCGAGGGCTCGGACGTCATCCGCCCCGCGCGGCCCTCGGCATTCGGCCAGGAGGGCGCGCTCGATCTGCCCGAGCAGCTCGGCCACCGCCTGCCGAGCGAGGGCGGCGCGAGACCGTCGGCCCGCGCGACGCGCGCGGTGCTGGCCGGTGAGCTCAACGGGGCGGTTGAGCAGGCGGTCGCGCTGAGCGCCGGCCTGCGGCTGTACGCCGCGGGCCTCGCCGGCGATGCGCGCGAAGGTGCACGCCGGAGCCGGAGCGCGCTGCGCGACGGCAGCGCCACGGCGACGCTCGATGCCCTCGTGGGGTGAACGTGACCTACACGCGGGCGTGCGCGAGGCTTCCAGCCGCGCGCTTGGGGGCCGCCGGAATCGTCGTGCGCAGGTAGCAGCGCCACGTCACCGCAGCCGCCAGCAGGTAGTAGGCGCAGAAGGTGGCGAGTGCGATCTCCGGGCCGCCGACCAGCGCGATCGACGCGTTGTATGCCTGGGGGACGACGAAGCCGCCGTAGGCGGCGATCGCCCCGATGAAGCCCAGCACGGCGGCGCCCTCGCGCCGCGCGCGTGCGAGGGCCTCGTCGTGGCTCTCCCCGATCCGCTCGGCCTGCTCGAGCGTCTGGGCGCGCCAGATCGCCGGGACCATCCGGAACGTCGAGCCGTTCGCGAGGCCCGAGAGCACGAACAGGACGATGAACGTGGCGAGGAAGCCGCCGAACGCCCAGGACTGCTCCTTCTGCGTGATGAAGAAGATCACGCCCAGGGTCGCCACCGCCATCGAGACGAAGGCGGCCAGCGTGACCCGCGCGCCGCCGAGGCGGTCCGAGAGCCAGCCGCCGAGCGGGCGGGACGCCGAGCCTACGAGCGGTCCGAGGAAGGCGAGCCCGACCGCACTGTCGGGAAACTGGTTGTCGATCAGCAGCGGGAGTCCCGCCGAGTAGCCGATGAACGACCCGAACGCGCCGATGTAGAGCACGGCCATCAGCCACGTGTGCCGCTGATGCACGATCACGCGCTGGTCCCCGAAGGAGGAGCGCGCGCTGGTGAGGTTGTCCATGAACAGCCAGGCACAGACGGCCGCGGTGAGCACGAAGGGGATCCACACCAGGCCGGCCAGCTCGAGGTTGCCCGACGACGCGATCACGATCGGAACCACCAGCAGCGCGACGGCCACGCCCACGTTGCCGCCGGCGGCGTTGAGCCCGAGCGCCAGCCCCTTCTTGCCATCCGGGTAGAAGTGGGAGATGTTGGCCATGCTCGACGAGAAGTTGCCGCCGCCGAAGCCCGCCGTCGCCGCGGCCAGCATCATCAACGCGTACGGGGTGGCAGGGTCGCTGACCATCACCGCGAGCAGCACCGTCGGGATCAGCAGCAGCAGCGCGCTGACGACGGTCCAGTTGCGCCCGCCGACGCGCGCCGGCATGAAGGTGTACGGAAAGCGCATCGTCGCGCCGACGAGCCCTGGCAGCGCGACGAGCCAGAACAGCTGCGACGTGGAGAAGTCGAAGCCGTTGTCGTTGAGCTTGGTGGCGACGACCGCCCAGAGCACCCAGATCGTGAAGCCTAGGAACTCGGCGAAGATCGAGAAGACGAGGTTGCGCCGTGCGACGCGCCGGCCGGTCGACTCCCAGAACCGCTCGTCGTCGGGCTCCCAGCGGTCGATCCAGCCTCGCATGCTGCGCTCCTCTGCCGATTGGGTTGGGCCGCGAGCACGCTAGGCCGCGCCCGTGTCGAGTCCGTCACGGCGATGTTTCGGTCGCATGGCGCAGTCGTGACCGTCGGATGAACCGCTGTCGCGTGTCCGCGAGGCACCCGGTCCGTGGTACAACCCCGACGATGGCCGACAACGCCCCCGCGGCGGAGCAGGGCCACGGAGCGACGCCGCTCAAGCGGTTCCTCTCGACGCGCACGCCGGCTCGGCGCTCTACGTCGATCGCGCCTACGGCATCCCGTTCATCACGTTCATGGTCGGCTTCGCGGTCATGTGCTCGGGCATCACCTCGGCCGGAACCCTCTCGCGCGCGTTCGCGGGCGACTACTTCAAGCAGTTCCTCGACCTGCCGCTGATCCCCGTCGCGATCCTGTTCATCATCGTCGTCGCGGCGATCAACCTGCGCGGCATCGCCGAGTCGGTGCGCGTCAACGTTGCGCTGACGGTGGTCGAGGTGCTCGGCCTCGCGCTGATCGTGCTGATCGGGATCGTCGCGCTGGCCGACGGCAGCGCCGACTTCTCGCGCAACTTCGAGTTCAAGCAGGGCGAGACCGCGGTCGCGGCCATCATCGCCGGGACCTCGCTCTCCTTCTACGCGCTGATCGGCTTCGAGGACTCGGTGAACGTCGCCGAGGAGACCCGTGACCCCGGACGCGCGTACCCGCGCGCGCTGTTCGGCGGACTCGCCGTCGCCGGGGTTATCTATCTGCTCGTGACCCTCACCGCCTCGATGGTGGTCCCGACCGATGTACTCGGCGAGTCGGGCAAGTCGGGCGGCGCGCTGCTCGAGGTCGTCGCCCAGGGCCCGCTCGGCATACCGCTCAAGGTGTTCGCGGGCATCGCCCTGCTCGCCGTCGCCAACGGCGCGCTGATCAACATGATCATGGCCTCGCGGCTGCTCTACGGGATGTCGAACCGCCGCGTGCTGCCCGGGCTCTTCGGCCACACGCTCGCGGGCCGGCGCACGCCGCACATCGCGATCGTCTTCACGACGCTGATCGCGATCGTCCTGATCGCGACCGCCGGCGAGGAGGGCATCAGCACGCTCGCCGACACGACCGTGCTGCTGCTGCTGGCGGTCTTCACCGTCGTCAACGTGACCGTGCTCGTGCTGCGCCGCGAGCCGGTCGAGCACGACCACTTCAGCGCCCCGGTGATCCTGCCGGTGCTCGGCGCGCTCGTATCGATCACGCTGATCGTCGACACGCTCAGCGGCGACATCGCCGTCGGACTGCGCGCGGGGATCCTGCTGCTCTTCGGCGTCGGGCTGTGGTTCGTCAACCGGGTGTTCGTCGCGCGCGAGGCACGCGCGTGAAACGGATCCTGATCGCGACCGTGGCCGGAGAGCGCGAGCCCTGGCTCGCCGACCCGGCGGCGCACCTCGCGCGCGAGAGCGGCGCCGCGGTGACCGTGCTGTGCGTCGACGATGTGGAGAGCCAGCGCTTCCAGACGCTCCCGCGCGCGGAGCTGCTCGCCGCGGCTGACCGCGAGGCGCAGGAGCTCGCCGAGCTCCTGCGCGCGCAGGGCGTCGAGGTCGAGGCGGTCGTGCGCTCGGGTCGCGCGGCGCCGGCCGTGATCGAGCTCGCCGACGAGCTCGACGCCGAACTGATCGTGGCCGGCTCCCCGAGCCGGAGCGGGGTCGCGACGCGGCTGCTCGGCAGCCTCGCGATCACGCTCGTTCAGCGCTCGCGCCGGCAGGTCATGGTCGTGACCGAGTGAGAACCTGCTTCCGGTGCTCGCCCGGAGATCGTCGGTGCGGTGCTCGGCGTACATGCCACACGGGGGCCTACGCCACCGCCGCAGCGGCTCGGCTCAGCCAGCCTCCAGCGCTCAGCCGCCGAACCGCGAACGCAGCGCCATCACGTTGTCGACGTACTGCTGGGTCTCGGCAAAGATGCCCTCGCCGGCGACCGAGGCCGCGCCCTGGTAGTAGCCGGCGACCGCGGTGACCTCGTCGCCGCCGGCATCGGCGAACAGCTGGCCGAGGAAGATCACCCCGGCGCGGACGTTGTCCGAGGGCTCTGCCGGGTCGAGCGCCTCGCCGGCGAGGTCGCTCTGGATCCAGTCCCAGGTGCTCGGCAGGACCTGCATCACGCCGGCCGCGCCGGCGGAGGAGACGACGCCGTTGGAGAAGCCGGACTCCTGCCAGGCGATCGCGGCGGCGAGGTGGCCCGGGACGCCGTGCTCGGCGGCGATCTGGGCGATCTCGGCCGAGCCGATCGAGCCGCTCGTCGCCACCGGCGCGGTGCTCGGGGAGATGGCGTCGCTCGCTTGCGCCTCGCCGCCGCTCGCGGCCGGCATCTCGAGCACAGATCCCTCGACGACGATGCCCTCCGCGGCGAGGCCGTTGTGGGCCGCGAGCTGCTCGGCGCTGACCCCGGCCGCGAGCGCGATGCCGCTGAGCGAGTCGCCCGGCTGGACCACGTAGGCGCCGCTGGAGGAGGAGCCGCTCGACGCGGCCGTGGCGGTCGTCTCGGGGGCATGGCCGGCGGCGGCGGCCTCACCGGCGGTCGGGATCTCGATCGTGGTGTCCGCCACCAGGGGGCCGTCCTCGTCGAGGCCGTTGGCGGCGGCGATCGCGCCCGGCGTCAGACCCGCCTGGGTGCCGGCGATCGACCACAGCGTCTCGCCCTGCTCGACAGTGTGCGAGACGCTCGCGCTCGCGGGCGCCGCCGCGGCCAGGCCGAGGGCGATGGCGATGGCGACCACCAGGGTCTGACGTCGAACGCGCATGTGTGGCTCCTTCGTTGTGGTCCTCGCGCGCCGCAGCGCGGCGGGCCCCTGCCGGGCCGGAGGTCCACGTCCTTCTCGAATGGCAGCGCCCATCCTGCCGGCGGGACAGGCGGTACGGGGCCGTGCAAGGGCGGCTGCAGGCGCGTTGGCGACTCGGGGAAGGGGAAGCGCGCCTTGACGACGACGCCAGCGGGTGGCGCGGCCGCCGCCGCGCTCCGTGCCCGCGTCCGCGACGTCAGCCGGCGGCCACCGCCGCGTGCGTGTCGACTCCATCGAGCATGCGCCAGTTGCCCTCGAGCGCCGCCTGGGCGCGGGCGACCAGGCGGTCGGCATCGGCCTCGGTCGCGCGCTGCTCCAGCAGCGCCCGCGAGTGCGCGGCGTGCTCGAGGTCGCGCCGCGCGTGCAGCTCGAAGTAGACGGTCGCGCGGGCGTCGCCGGCGAGCCCGTAGTGGGCGTTGAGCCCGTCGAGCTTGGCCTTCGAGATCGCCGGCTGGGCCGACTCGACCGCGTAGAGCACGGCGAGTCGCTCGAGCAGGTCATCGCCCCGGGTCCAGGCGGTGCTGCAGGCCTCGGTCTCGGCGCGTGGTGCGCGGTCGGTCTCGCCGTTCACGGCGGCGGCGAACTCGTCCCAGAGCGCGACGTGGTCGCGCTCCTCCCGCGCGTGGGCGCCGAGGCGGCGGGCCAGGATGGGCTCGGCCGCGGCGTCAGCGGCGGCCGCGCGGGCTTGGTCGGCGAGCGCGAAGACCGCGTGGCGGTACTCGCCGACGTAGAAGGAGAGCTCCTCGCGCTCCAGGGTGCCCGCGCTCCAGCGCTGGTAGAAGGGGTGACGCAGCACGTCCCAGCGCTCGTGGGCGGCGTCGAGGCGGGCGAAGAGCTCGTTCATGGCTGCGACTCCTTGGGTGAGGGCAGGGGCGGGGTGGGGATCCTACGCCCACCCGCCGGGCGGATGCGCGGCGCCCGCCGGCGGCGCGGCCGGGTGGGCGGCCGCTGGCGGGGGTGTCGGTCAGGTCCGGCTGCTCATTCGGCCGGCGATCGTCGGTGCGGTGCTCGCGCCGCCCGGCCAGGCCCTATCCTCACCGCTCCATGGACGAGCGCGCTCTGACCGAGCGCCTGATCACCTACGACACGTCTTCGCTGGAGGGGCTGCACGGCGCGGCCGCCTTCGTCTACGGCTGGCTGGAGGCGCGCGACATCGAGGTGAAGGGCGATCGCCACAACGGCCTGCCGGTGCTGGCGGCCACGGTTGGCGCCCAGCAGGGCCCGACCGTGGTCCTGCACGGCCACCTCGACGTGGTGCCCGGCCACGAGAGCCAGTTCAACCCGCGCGTCGAGGGCGACCGCCTGATCGGCCGCGGCGCCTACGACATGAAGGGCGGACTCGCGGCGATGATGTGCGCGACCCGCGACCTCGCCGCTCAGAACGCCGTCAAGGTCCACTTCGTCTGCGTCTCCGACGAGGAGTCCGACGAGCAGGAGGCTCGCGCCTCGGACTTCCTGGTCGCGCGTGGCTACGCGGGAGACTTCGCAATCACCGGCGAGCCGACGAACCTGCACGTCGGCATCCAGGCCAAGGGCGTGCTCAGCGTGCGCCTGCAGGTCAGCGGCCGCTCGGCGCATGGGTCGACCCCGTGGCTGGGCGACAACGCGGTGGTCAAGGCGGTCGACGTCTTCCGCTCGGTCGAGTCGCTGGCGTTCACGCGCGAGTCCTCGGACCTGTTCGACCGCGCTTCGGTCAGCCTCGGCCGGATCGCCGGCGGCGACGCCGTCAACCGCGTGCCCGACGCCTGCACGCTCGACCTCGACATCCGCTACCTGCCCGGCCAGGACTCGGAGGAGATCCTCGCCGCGGTCGGCGCCCAGGACGGCGCGGAGATCGTCAAGGTCTTCCACCGCGAGCCGATCGTGGTGGCGCGCGAGCAGCACTACGTGCAGGTGCTCGCCGAGGCGGTATCGAACACCACTCCGGTGACCGAGAGCATCGCCGTCGGCAGAGACGGCACCTCCGAGGTGATCTCGTTCCTCAACGCGGGTACGCCCGCCGTCGAGTTCGGGCCGGCCGGCGACGGCCACCACGGCCCCGACGAATGGGTCTCGATCGCGTCGCTGGCCCACTACCGTGAGGCGCTGGTCGAGTTCGTCGGGCTGATCCCGGCGCGAGCCCGCGAGCCCGAGCTGCGAATCGCCTGAGATGAGCCCGTCCTTCGAGGACATCCCCAAGTCCGGCCTCTGGAAGCGGCTGCTGCTGGGCGCCATGCTGGTGGTCTTCGCCACGGCCTCGGCGACGGCTGTCGCCGCCTTCCGCGAGATCGACCGTGTGGTCGACGCGCTCAAGCCCGGGCAGGACCTGCAGCTGGGCAACGACATCGCGATCACCGACCCCGGCGACCCGCAGACGATCATGCTGCTCGGCTCCGACCGCCGCCCCGACGACGCCACCGACGGCGGCGCGGGCACGGGCGCGCGCTCGGACACCATCATCCTCGTCCGCCTCGACCCCGACGAGAACGCCACGGCGCTGATGTCGCTGCCGCGCGACCTCAAGGTCGAGATCCCTGGCCACGGCACCGACAAGCTCAACGCCGCCTACGATCTCGGCGGCCCCCGGCTGACCCTGAAGACGGTCAAGCGCCTCACCGGGTTGCCGATCAACCACGTCATCAACGTCGACTTCCGCGGGTTCCAGCGCGCGGTGGACGCGATCGGGTGCATCTACGTCGATGTCGACCGGCGCTACTTCAACGACAGCCCCGGCTTCGCCTACATCAACATCTACCCCGGCTACCAGAAGCTCTGCGGCGAGGAGGCGCTCGAGTACGCGCGCTTCCGCTACGAGGACTCGGACATCGTGCGCTCGGCGCGCCAGCAGGACCTGCTGCGCGAGGCCAAGCAGCAGGTCGGCGCCGGCCAGCTGTTCAAGGACCGCGACAAGCTGATCAAGATCTTTGGCCGGTACACGACCTCGGACGAGGAGCTCAAGACCCGCGCCGGCGTGCTGACGCTGCTCAAGCTCGCCGTCGGCACCGTCGAGGACCCGATCCGCGAGATCCACTTCGAGGGCCAGATCACCGACGGCGACGAGGAGGCGGGGCTGCCGAGCTTCGTCGAGGCAAGCGACGCGACCGTCAAGCGCCTGACCGCGCAGTTCCTCGGCGTCGAGGAGACCAAGGGTCCCCGCAGCGAGGGTGTCCCCCGCCGTGCGGCGCCCGAGGCCCGCCCACCGCGAGATCCTGACGGCGGCCTGTTCAAGTCCCCCGAGTCGGGTCTGACCCAGGCACAGGCCGCGATCCAGGGCGGCGCCGCGCGGGGAGGCAGGCTGCCGATCTACTACCCGACGGTCTTCCTCAAGGGCTCGCAGTTCACCGACGTGCCGCGCTCCTATCGCATCCGCACTCCGGGGGGCGACATCGAGCGCGGCTACCGGATGGTGCTGCAGGGGAGGATCGTCGGCGACTACTACGGCGTCCAGGGCACGACCTGGAAGGACCCGCCGATCCTCGACGGCCCGAGCGAGGAGCGCACCGCCGGGGGGCGCACGTTCGAGCTGCACTACGACGGTGACCGCGTGCGCCTGGTGGCGTGGCGTACCGAGAAGGCCGTCTACTGGGTCTCGAACACGCTGCTGCAGACGCTCACCGAGCGCCAGATGCTCTCGATCGCGCGCGAGACCAGGCTGCCGAAGCCGACCAAGCCCAAGCAGCGCCGCCGAGCCAGATAGCCTCTCGGCGGCTCATGCCCGAGAAGGAGCCCATAGGCGTCATCGGCGTCGGCTGGGTCGGCCTCTGCACGGCTGCCTGCTTCGCCGAGCTCGGCCACGACGTCGTCGCGCGCGACATCCTGCCCGACAAGGTCGCGTCGCTGGCGCGTGGCGAGGTGCCGATCCACGAGCCCGGCCTGTCAGAGCTGGTGAGCAAGAACGCGGACCGCCTGCGCTTCACGACCTCGATGGACGAGGTGCTCGAGCGCGCGCGACTGCTCTTCTGCTGCGTCGACACCCCGCCGACCTACTCCGGGGATGCCGACCTCTCGCGCGTCGAGACCGTCGTCGACGAGCTCGGCGACTCGACCGAGCACGCGATCGTGATGAAGAGCACCGTGCCGGTCGGGACCGGGCGCTCGATCCGACGCCGGCACGAGGGCCTGGGCTACGTCTCCAACCCCGAGTTCCTCAAGGAGGGCACGGCGGTCAAGGACTTCATGGCGCCCGACCGCGTCGTGATCGGCGCCCCCGAGGACGCCGACGCGTTCGCCGAGCGCGTCGTCGCGCTCTACGAGCCGCTGGGCGCGCCGGTCGTGCGCACCGACGTCGCCAGCGCCGAGATGATCAAGCTCGCCTCCAACGCCTTCCTCGCGACCAAGATCTCCTTCATCAACGAGATCGCCAACGTCTCGGAGGAGCTCGGCGCCGACGTCACCGAGGTAGCGCGCGGCATGGGCCTCGACGACCGCATCGGGAGCAGGTTCCTGCGCGCGGGGATTGGCTACGGCGGCAGCTGTTTTCCCAAGGATGTCTCTGCGCTGAAGCAGCTCGCGGGCAACTCGGGCTACCACTTCCAGCTGCTGACCGCCGTGATCGAGGTCAACGAGCTGCAGAAACGGCGCACGGTCGGCAAGCTCAAGAAGCATCTCGGCTCGCTCGTCGGGCGCGAGATCGCACTGCTCGGCGTCGCCTTCAAGCCCGACACCGACGACGTGCGCGAGGCGACCAGCCTCGTGCTCGCCGCGCGCCTCCAGGGCGAGGGCGCCGGCGTGCGCGTCTATGACCCGGTCGCCGCGGGCAACGCCTCCGGGATGCTCGGCGGAGCTCGCGACTGCGCCTCGGCGCTCGAGGCGCTCGACGGCGCGCACGGCGCGGTGCTGGTGACCGAGTGGCCGGAGTTCGCCGAGCTCGACTGGGCCGGAGATGTGCTCGCCCGGATGGCCAACCCGCTCGTCGTCGACGTGCGCAACTTCCTCGACCGCGAGGCGCTGCGCGACGCGGGCTTCGACTACGAGGGGATCGGCCGGTAAGTGGTACCCGCCTCGATCACGGTCCATGCTGTCGGCGGGAACCACTAGCGGGTGCAGGCGCTCGTCCTCGCAGGCGGCGAGGGGACCCGCCTGCGTCCGCTCACGCTGACGCTGCCCAAGCCGGTGCTGCCGCTCGCGGGGCGCCCGTTTCTCTCGTACATGCTCGACTGGCTGCGCGAGCACGGCGTCGAGGAGGCGATCCTCTCCTGCGGCTTCCGCTCGGACGACGTACGCCGCGTGCTGGGCGACATCTACGACGGCATGCGCCTGCGCTACGTCGTCGAGGACGAGCCGCTGGGCACCGCCGGCCCGCTGCGCCTCGCGCTCGACCAGGGGGTGCTCGAGCAGCGCCTGCTCGTGCTCAACGGCGACTGCCTGACCGATATCGACCTGACCGCCGAGGTGGCCCAGCACGAGCGGACCGGGGCGCGGGTGACGCTCGCGCTGGCCGCGGTCGAGCACACGGCCGGCTACGGCGTCGTGCCCACCGACGCCGACGATCGCGTCGAGGCGTTCCTCGAGAAGACCGCCGGCGAGGTGCCGACCAACCGCATCAACGCGGGTGTCTATGTTCTGGAGCGCGAGGTCGTCGAGGCGCTGATCCCGGCGGGCCGTGCCGTCTCCTTCGAGCGCGAGGTCTTTCCCGCGCTCGTCGGCGACGGGCTCTACGGCTACGCCGCCGAGGGCTACTGGATCGACATCGGGACGCCCGAGCGCTACCTGGAGGCCACCTTCGACCTGCTGGCGGGGGCGCCCGTCTCGCGCCTGGCGCCGCGCGATGAGACCGGATCCCTGATCGCCGACGGGTGCCTGGTCAGCGGCGCCCACGTCGGGCCCCAGTGCGTGCTCGGCGCGCAGTGCTCGGTCGGGGTGGGCTCGACGGTCGAGCGCTCGGTCCTGCACGAGCGGGTGCGCGTGGGCTCGGACTGCTCCGTACGCGAGGCGGTGCTCGCCGCGGGCGCGCGCGTCGGAGACGGAGCGCGGATCGAGCCGGGCGCGATGGTCGGCGCGGGAGCGTCGATCGGCGCCGGCTGCGCGGTCGGCGCCGGGGCGCGCGTCGCCCCCGATGCGGTGCTCGAGGCCGGGGGGCGGGTGGCGTGAGCGACCCGATGCGCGACGACGTGCTCGCCCAGCCTGCGCAGCTGGCCGATGCGCTCTGGCGCTGCGAGGCCGCCGCGATCGAACGCCTGCCGGCTGCGGAAGGGCTCGTAGTGTGCGGCATGGGCGGCTCGGCGATCGGCGCCGACCTCGCCGCCGCCGCGATCGGACCCCGCGCGCGGCGCCCGCTGCGCACGGTGCGCGGCTACTCGCCCGACCCCTGGGTCGGCGAGGACTCGCTGGTGCTGTGTGCGAGCTACTCGGGTGCCACCGAGGAGACCCTGGCCTGCTTCGAAGCCGCCGGGCAGGCAGGCGCGCGCCGGGTCGCGCTGACCACCGGTGGCGAGCTGGCGCGGCGCGCGCGGGCCGCCGACGTGCCGGTGATCGGAGTCCCGGCCGGGATGGAGCCGCGCGCCGCCGTCGTCTACATGACCGTCGGGGCGCTGGAGTGCGCCGTCGCCTGCGACGCGGCCCCGTCGCTGCGCGAGGAGATCGAGGGCGCGAGCGCGACCCTCGCCGCGCTCGCCGATGACCCCGGCGAGCCCGCCGCGCTCGCGGCCGCGCTGGCGGGCCGCGTCGCGGTCGTGCATGGCG
>JBPCPD010000221.1:0-8003 GCA_050999535.1 Thermoleophilaceae bacterium | reverse complement strand
GACCTCAGAGCTTCCGGCGCCGCACGGGGCGGCGAGTGCCGCCAGCACGGTGCCGAGCGTGCCGGCCGCGTTGCGCGCCGGCACGATCACGCTGACGTCCATCGCGCATCCACCCTACCGCGGTCTGGAAGGCGGGCAGCTGACCAGCGTCAGTCGCCCTCGGCGGCTGCCCGCGCGAGCACGGCGAGCCAGCCGGCGGCGGTCGCGTCCCACGAGAACGCGCGGGCACGCTCGACGCCGGCGCGGCCCAGCGAGGCGGCGCGGTCGGGATCGCCGAGCACGCGGCGCAGAGCGTCCCGCAAGGCGGCCGGCGTCGGGGGCACGACGACCGCTGCGTCGCCAACGACCTCGGGCAGCGCGCCCCGGTCGGAGACGACCACCGGCGCGCCGCAGGCCATCGCCTCGAGCGCCGTCAGGCCGAAGCCCTCGTGGAGGCTCGGGAGGCAGAAGGCGTCGGCCTCGGCCATCAGCCCGGCAAGGGCGGCGTCGCCGAGGCCGGTGAGGCGCACGACCGGCGGCTGCCCACCGGGCAGGTCAGCCGCCGCGGCACGCTCAAGCTCCGAGGAGTCCTCGCGGTCGGTGGCACGGCTGCCCGCGACCACGAGCGCGTGGGGAAATCCCTCCTCGGCCAGGCCCGCCATCGCCTCGCGCAGCGACTGCAGGTTCTTGCGCGGGTGCAGCGCCGCGGCGAACAGCACGTACGACCGCTCCGGGGCCCCGCAGGCCCGGGCGACGGTGGCGCGCCCGCCGCTCGCGTCCGGTCGAAACGGCGCCTCCAGGCCGGGGTGCACGACGTGGACGCGCTGGGGATCCGCAGCGTAGGCAGCGACGATGTCCCGCCGGGAGGACTCGGAGAGGGTGATGACGTGAGCGGCGGCCCCCACCGCGGCCGCCGTACGGGAGGAGATGAGCTCGTAGAACGCGGGGTCGAGCGTGTCGCGCAGCGCGGGCTCGTGCCAGCCGGCCTCGTGGACCTCGACGACGAGCGGGGCCCGAGTCGGCGGCAGATCCCCGTGGCCGTCGGCGAGCACCACGGTGGGCCGGCGGGTCCAGGGTCGCAGCGGCCTGCCGGTTGCGTGATCGATCGGGACGATCCTCGTGCGTGCGGCGAGCCGGGTGAGCACTCGATGCCAGACCTTGCCGTGCCCACCGTGGGGCGCAAGCGCCAGCAGCTCCCTCGAGACGCCCACGCGTGGGCGCAGCGACCCCATGGCGTCAGGCTGGCGCGCCGGGGGGCACCCGCGCGACCCCGACCACCACCGTCCCGCCGCGCAGGAAGTCGTACAGCGACGCCAGCGCGCGCAGGAGCGCCCAACCGATCGGACGCGGGACGAGCACGGCGTCGCCGTCAACCTGCTCGGGCCGCGCGACGAGCGAGCGCGCGGGCCCAAGGCGGGGCCGGGCCAGATCGGCGAGCGCGTCGTCGAGGATCTGCGGCGGGCTCAGCCAGGTACGGGTTCGAACCGCGACCGGCTCGAGGCCGCTGCGCCACAGGCAGCGCTCGAGGGTCTCTGGCGAGTGGTAGATCAGGTGCTCGAGCGGGCGCAGGTGCACCCAGTCCACGCCCGAGCGCCGGCGCAGGACGCTGCCGAAGTTGGGGACCTCGATCACCACGTGGCCACCGGGCTTGGTGAAGCGAGCGAGGCTGCGCAGGAACGCGCGCGAGTCCGGGAGGTGCTCGAGCACGTGGAAGGCGCACACGACGTCGTAGCTGCGCTCGGGCAGGCCCGCGTCCTCGAGCATCGCCGTGCGCACGTCGAGCCCGCGGCTGTGAGCGACCTCGGCGCCGCTCGACTCGGGCTCGACCGCCTGCACGTCGAACCCGTGGTCACGTGCAGCGGCGGCGAACTCGCCGCTGCCGCAGCCGACGTCGAGCAGCCGCCCCCTGCCGCCGGTGATCCGCTCGATCAGGCGCGCGCGATCGGCGCCGACCCCGGCGAGGTAGCGTTGGAATCGGGGATGGCTGATGTCGATCCCGAACTCCGTGTCGGCGCAGAGGTAGCCCTCGACGTAGACCTCCGACGGATCGGCGTACTCGGCGGCGTAGACCGTCTCGCACCCCGCACAGCGGCGCAGCCGCTGTGGGCCGAAACGGAAGTCGATCGACTCGTGCGCTCCACAGGTCGGGCACGCCTCGAGTGCGAGGATCTTCATGCCGGCGCACACTATCCGCTCCCCGCCGAGCCGCAGGGTGGCTGCGCCGGCAGCGCTCAGGCGCCGCGTCGGGCCAGCATCCGAAGGCCACCCCGTTGAGCGCGCAGCCACAGCCGAACGCCATCGCGCGCCGCGCGGCGGCCGGGCCGGCGGCCGGCCGACGGGGTCAGCAGCGCCACTCTGGCGGCCGCTCCGAGGCAGTTCGCGAGGCCCGTGAGCCAGGCACGCGCGCGCCCGCGGCGGCGCGCGATCACGGCGTAGGTGGCCGCCGTGAAGCGGGCGACCTTGTCGGGGCCGAACGCCGGATCGGCTGCAGCGCTCTCGTCGTGGAAAACCACCGCGGCCGGCTCGTAGCGGGTGAGGTACCCGAGGTCGGCAAGGCGCCAGCCTATGTCGAGGTCCTCGGCGTACATCCACTGCTGGGCGTCGAATCCGCCCGCAGCCTCGAAGGCCGAGCGGCGGATGAGCAGGAACGCGCCGATCGCCCATGCGACCGTACGCGCGCGCTCGGGATTCCAGTGACCTTCAAGGCACAGCCGGTCGCCGCAGCGCCGTCCCGCGGTCGCGAGCCCGAGGTTGAACGCGATCGTGAACGCCAGCGTGGGGAAGGGATGCACCGAGTGTTGGGTGCATCCCTCCGGCAGCACGAGCCGCGGCGCGACCACCCCCGTACGCGGATGGGCTCCGGCCTCGAGCAGCGTCGCGAGAGCGCCAGGCGCGAGCGCGATGTCCGCGTTGGCTGGGGCGAGCCACGGGCTGTCCGTGCGAGCGGCCACGAGGTCCACCGCGGCGCCGAAGCCGAGGTTCTCCCCCGGCTCCACGAGCGTCGCCCACGGCGCCTGCTCGCGGACCATCGCGGCCGAGCCGTCGGACGACGCGTTGTCGACCACCCATACCGAGGCGCGCCCCGCAACGACTTCGGGGTGCAGCGAGCGCAGGCACTGCGCCAGCAGCTCCCGGGTGTTCCACGAGACCACGGCGACGGTGACCGGCGGCGGTGCATCGGTCCCGGCAGCAGGAGCCACGGCGGCGTGAGCCTACTCCCCAAAGCCGCGGGCCAGGCACCACGGTGCCTCGAGGGCGTCGATAATGCAGACGTGAGCTCATCGCTGCGCGCCCGCCGCCGAGGCGCCTACGAGAATCCCCGCGCCGACGTGCAGTTGCTCGTGCCGCGAAGCGCGCGCAGGATCCTCGACATCGGCTGCGCCTCCGGGGCTCTCGGCGCCGCGATCAAGCAGCGTCAGGAGGCCGAGGTGGTCGGCATCGAGCTGCTCGCCGAGTATGCCGATGATGCCCGTGAGCGCCTCGACCGGGTCCTGGGGGCCGATATCGAGCAGACCTTCGCAACCTCGCCGCCGGCGGACCTCGGCGAGTTCGACTGCCTGATCGCCGCCGACGTCCTCGAGCACCTGCGCGATCCCTGGCAGGTGCTCAGCTCGGCCGCCGGCCTGCTCGCGCCGGGCGGCACCGCGGTCATCAGCGTGCCCAACGTCGGCTACTGGGACACGTTCCGCCAGCTGCTCGTGCGCGGTAGCTGGCCACGGCACGAGGAGGGCATCTTCGACCGCGGCCACCTGCGCTGGTTCACGCGCGCCGACGCGATCGCGATGATGGACGAGGCTGGCGTGCCGGTCACCCAGGTCGCGCCGCAGTACCGGCTCAGACCCTCCGACTGGCGCACCGAGCGCCAGGCGCGCTGGCTCGCGCGCGGGCCGCTGAGGCCCTTGCTCACCTTCCAGTACGCCATGGCCGGGCGACGGACGCCCGGGTCTGCGCTTCGCTAGCCACGTCCGCCGAGGCGGGCACGGATCCTGTCCCGTCCGGCGCGGGGCACCTCGGTGGCGACCGTGCGCCCGAGCTCGCGCAGCGACATCCGGAACGGACCGACGCGCACCTTCCCCTCAGCCCGGGCCCAGCGTTGCTGAGCGGCGGCGATGCTCGGGAGCTTCGCGAGCGACAGGTTGAGCGTGCAGCCCCTTGCGCCCACGCCGACCACCTGAAACGGGATGTCAGGATCCCCGACGCCGCCGACCCACACGTCGTCGAACGGCTCCAGCAGCGAGCGGAAGCCCTCGGGCGTGAAGCGCCAGTAGTCGTTGGGGTAGCCGTGGATACCGAACAGCATCACGGAGGAGATCAGGCACAGCCCACCGTCGGCGACGACGCGATGCAGCTCACGGCAGGCGGTGCGTGGGTCCTCGCAGTGCTCGAGCGTGTCCAGGCAGAGCGCGGTGCCGACCTCGCCGTCGGCGAAGTCGAGCGCTCGGAGATCCGCGACGCGATCGACCCCGGGCCCCTCGCGCATGTCGGTGCCGATAAAGCGGCGTCCGGCGAACAGCTGCCGGAGGTCGTTGGGCTGCCCGGGCTCGACCTGGAGCGATCCGAACTCGACGATCGGCTCGGGGGGCTCGATCGCGCGCATGACGTCCGCGACGAAGCTCTGGATCAGCTGCTGCGCCACCGGAGGATCATGTCACCACCTCCGTGAGGCGGGCCCCCGCGCCGGCGCGCGCCTCACGTCGCCGCCACGGTCGCGGCCCGCCCTCGCATGAGATATCCGCGCATCTCACGCAGCAGCGCCCGCTCGGCGAACAGGGTTGTGGTCGCCGCGATGCCCCCGAACAGGGCGGCCTCGATCAGCGCCTGGGTGAGATCGCGCTCGGCCGGACCGAGCCGGCGGGCCACCAGCACCGCCGCCAGCGCGGGCAGCGTCGGCACGATGCCGCGCAACGTGTTGACGACGACCGCCCGCAGGGGGAACAGCGGCGCCAGGAACGCGAGCCGTGCGGCGACGTACAGCAGCGTCGCGAGGCCCATGCCGACGGCGAACCCGTCTATTCCCCTCCAGATCAGCAGCGGGACCGCGATGCCCATGACCCCCACCAGCATCACGCCGCTCGCTGCCGCCAGCGGCCGCGTGCGCCCGGTGGCCCGCAGGAACGCGCCCCAGTTGAAGGCGATCTGATTGATCGCCGCCGCGAGCCCGAAGGCCTGGATCACAAAGACGGCGGACTCCCATCGCTCACCGAGCACGTAGCGCACGAGGTCCGGGGCGAACAGGACGATGGCGACCCCGATCGGTGCGGCTGCGAGCAGCGCGACCCGGTTCGACTTCAGGAACGACTCGAGCAGCAGATCCGTGCGGTCCTTGACCGCGCAGACGGCCGGGTAGATCGTGTCGGTGATGATCTCGTCAACGCGGTTGGCGTAGGCGGAGATCGTCGTCGCGATCGCGATCGCCCCGACGCCCGCCAGCCCGACCGAGCGCTGGGCGACCAGGACCGGCACCTGCGCGACCAGCACGCCGGCGAGCGCGCTCAGGAACAGCGGTCCGGAGAACGAGGCGTACTCGCGCACGGTGCCGCGCTCCCAGCGCAGCGCGAGTGGATGGGGCGACGCGCGGATCGAGGCCACGGCGGCAGCCCACGCGCCGGCCACAACTCCGACCACGAGCGACCAGTATCCGAGGCCCGCGGCCGCGAGCGCGATCGTGACGAGCAGTCCGATGACCGGGTCGAAGGCCTGCAGCACGCGCTGGCGCAGGTAGTCCATGTCGCGGTAGAAAACCCACAGGGGCGCCTGCAGGGCTAGCGCGGGCATCGCGAGCGCGAGTGCGTAGCCTGGCAGGACCACGTCCCACTCGCCGTAGGCGAGCGCGTACAGCGGCATCGCGGCGAGGATCAGCACGACGAACAGGCCGCAGAGCACCACCTGCAGCGTGAACGCCAGCTGGAAGGCCCTGCGCTGGTCGGGCGCGTCCTGCTGGATGTACTTGTCGTCGACGCCCACTTGGACGAGGAACAGCAGGGTGGAGAGCGAAACCGCGAGTAGGCCCCAGAGCCCGTAGTCCTCGACCGTGAGGAAGGCGGCGACTGCGAAGCCCTTGAGCAGCCCGAGCAGGCTGAAGGCGATCATGAACGCTGCGTTGATCATCGTCCCGCGCGCCGCGCGGACACGGATCCCGCCGCCCTGCGACAGCGCCGGCCGCGCGCCGGCGAAGGCCGAGCCGTCGGCCGCGCCGAGCGCGCCGGGAGTGGTCTCAGGCGTAGCGTCGGGCACGCGCGCAGTGTAGGTCGCGCTGCGCCCGCACTCACCGCGCCGACAGCCCAGCACGGCCGGTCGGCGCGGGCTACGCTGGCGCCTTGCGCCGGCAGTCCTCGATGGAGCACTTCTGGAACGCGCGGGCGCGGGAGGACGCCTTCTTCTTCGTCGATAACCGGCTCGCCTACCGAGCACCCGATCACGAGCGGTTCTGGGCGAAGGGCGTCGACGACCTCGACCACATTCTGGCCGCCCTCGGCGTGGCCGTCGCGCCAACGGACGCGGTCATCGAGATCGGCTGCGGCATCGGGCGCCTCACCCGCCCGCTGTCCGAGCGTGCGCTGACCGTGCACGCTGTCGACGTCTCGGGGGAGATGCTGCGGCGCGCGCGGGCCGGCAACCCGGACCTCGGCAACGTGACCTGGATCCGTGGCAATGGCCACGACCTGGCGCCGCTGCCCACCGCGTGCGTGGACGCCTGCTTCTCCCACGTGGTCTTCCAGCACATCCCCGATCCCGCCGTGACGCTCGGCTACGTGCGCGAGATGGCGCGCGTACTGCGCCCCGGGGGCTGGGCCGGGTTCCAGCTCTCCACGGCCGCGCACGTCCACAGCCCTCGCGGCGCCGCGCGCCGAGCACGCGCGCTGCTGGCCGGCCTGCTGGGACGCAGGCCGCGCGGCCAGGACCATCCGGCATGGCGTGGCTCGGCGGTCGACCTCGACGAGTTGCGGACCGTCGCCGGCGGCGCCGGGCTCGACGTCGAGCGCGTCGAGGGCGCGGGCACCCAGTTCTGCCTCGTGCTGCTGCGCCGCCGCGGCGTGTGAACGGCATGCTCGGGGCGTCCGTACACTCGGCCGATGGCGTCCAGCGAGATGCCCTGATCCGCGCCGCGGCACGCCGCCTGGCCGGGCGGCTGGGCTACCCGCAATCAGCGGCTCTGGGCCGAGCAGTATCTGCTCCAGGCTTTCCTGGCGATGACCGGCGGCTACGAGATCGTGCTGGCCGCGCACGCCGCGCGCGTACGCCAACCCGACCGCTTCCGCGCGCTGCTGCCCAGCTGGGCCCCCGACACATATCCCACCTCGTTCCGGATCCGCCGACGTGGAGGGCACACGCCCTCGGCGGGCACGCGGATCTAGAGTGTCGGACGCAATGCCGGCCGCCATCGACCCCTCCATCTTCAAGGCCTACGACGTCCGCGGCCTCTACGGCGAGCAGATCGACGCCGAGGTCGCCTACCGCCTCGGGCGCGGGTTCGCCCGGGTCATCGCCGACATGTACGCCACCGAGCCCTCGCAGCTGCGGCTCGCGCTGGGGCGCGACATGCGCCTGAGCGCCCCCGAGCTCTCCGAGCGCTACGGCCAGGGCATGCGCGACGAGGGCGCTGCGGTGCTCGACATCGGGATGGTCGGCTCCGAGATGCTCTACTGGACGGTCGGCGCGCGCGGCCTCGACGGCGGGCTGATGTGCACCGCCTCGCACAACCCCAAGGACTACACCGGCGCCAAGCTCGTCGGCCGCGGCGCGCTCGCGCTGTCGGGTGACGCGGGGATCGGCGAGCTTTCCGAGCTCGTGCTCGCCGGCGAGCCGGGCCCGCCGGCCGAGCCGATCGGGCACTGCGAGACGGAGGACATCGGCGAGGCCTTCCGCACCGACGCCGCCGCCTTCATCGACGCCGCGCTCGTACAGCCGCTGCGGGTCGTGCTCGACGGCGGCAACGGCATGGCCGGGCAGATGTGCGGCCCGCTGCTCGACACGCTGCCGATCGACCAGGTCCAGACCTACTGGGCGCCGGATGGCGAGCTCCC
>JBPCPD010000168.1:0-9032 GCA_050999535.1 Thermoleophilaceae bacterium | reverse complement strand
CGCCTACGCGAAGCTCTTCGAGCGCGCCCGCGAGCTCGGGATCGTCGTGCTCCTCGACGGGCAGGGGATGGACGAGCAGTGGGCGGGCTACGACTACTACCTCACCGCCGCGGCGGGTGGTCGTGCCGGCCTCGTGCAGGGCACCTTGAGCGCGACCGACAGGGTCGACTGCCTGACCGACGACTTCCGCGAGCTCGCGGAGCCACTGGTGGCACCCCAGCCGTTCCCCGACCCGCTGCGCAACACCCAGTACCGGGACGCATGCCTGACCAAGATCCCCCGGGCGGTGCGGTTCAACGACCGCATCTCGATGCGCTCCTCGACTGAGCTGCGCTCCCCCTTCCTCGACCATCGGCTGTTCGAGCTCGCGTTCCGTCAGCGCGAGGACCTCAAGCTGCGCGGTGAGACGCGCAAGTGGCTTCCGCGGCGGCTCGCCGCGGTGCTCGCCCCGGGCGGAGTCGTCGAGGCCCCCAAGCGCCCGCTGCAGACGCCGCAGCGGGAATGGCTGCGCGGCCCGCTGAGCGGCTGGGCGGGCGGCTGCATCGAAGCCGGGCTCGACGCCTACGGCGGCAGTTGGCTGCGTAGCGACGCCGTAAGGGAGGCCTGGCGCCGCTACCGCGACGGGGAGGGCGACAACAGCTACTTCGTCTGGCAGTGGGTGAGCGTCGGCCTGATGGTCAGCGGTGCGGACCGCAGACCGCAGCCGACGGCTCGTTAGGGCGCCTTCTCCGCCACAAGCCGATGGTGGCCGGTGCCGATCACCGTCTCGCGGACCTGCTCCGGCGTCAGACCTCCGCCTCGGCCCTCGGCGATGACGGCCTCGGCGGTGCCGATCGTCGCGGAGGTCAGCGCGGCGAGCCCGCGCTCGATCGTCGCGGCGGCTTCGGCGGAGGCGTCGGCCGCGCCCGCCGCCCACGTGCGCTCCCGGATTCGTAGCTCCTCGACGAGCGTCTCGGGGTCGCTCTCGTGGTCGTTCTGCCCTGCCTGCCAGCGCCGCCACGAGCCGAACCCCGCGCCACCGAGCAGCTGGTCGACGCGCTCCACGGTGTACGTCTCGAGGATCGGCACGAAGAGGTCGTCGAGGATCGTGCGGCGCTTGTTCGCCGCGAGGCCGGCCGCTGCGATGCAGCGATCGACCTCGCTCTGGCCGAGCGCCGCCGCGAATGGGCGCGAGACGAGGTTGAGCGGCCAGTAGAGCCCTCCCGCTCCGTAGAGCAGCAGGTAGCAGGAGCCGCCGGGACGCAGCACGCGCTGCAGCTCGCGCAGGCCGCGCTCGACTCCCGGCGTGTGGTGCAGGACGCCGCAGCAGCAGACGAAGTCGAACTCGCCGTCCTCGAACGGCAGGTCGAGCGCCGAGGCGTGCCGGAATTCGATGTTGGCGGCGCCGATTGCCTCGGCCCGGCGGCGCGCGTCCGCGAGTCCCGCCTCACCGACATCGACGCCCACCACTTCCGCGGCTCCCATGTGCGCCATCGCGAACGAGTAGCGGCCCCCGCCGCACCCGGCGTCGAGGCAGCGCTTGCCCTCGAAGAAGGCGGCGGGCTCGCCGTTCTGGAGCCAGCGGCGTTCGAAGAGCTCGACCGACTCCTTGAACAGCTGGTCGTCGTAACGCGACCAGAGGTCGCCGAATAGCTGGCCCGTCTCGCGTTCGACTGTCTCCCGGGTCATGCGGTCTCCTCCCGCGGCTTGCGGCCGACGTAGACGTACTCGCTGAAGGCGATCCCGTTGAGCCACGAGAAGGGCGGTCGTCGCACGAGGCGGCCGCGCCGGCTCCCCAGGTTGCCGGGCGCAGCGTAGCTGGCCGCCTGCAACCCGGCGTCCTCGAGGAAGGCCAGGTAGCGGGCGCGCGAGTACTCGTGCTCGAAGTCGCCGTGCTCGGCCTCCAGCCCGTGGTCGCGGCGGCCGCGCAGGGGCGTGGTGGTGGGCTCGCGCATGAGCAGGAAGGAGCCGCCCGGCTTGAGCGCCGCGCCGGCGACGCGCGCAAGTAGCGAGGGGTCACCGGAGTGATGGAAGGCGGCGTCGGTCACGACGAGATCGGCGCCGGCCGCCTGCAGCCCCGGCGAGTGGAAGTCGGCGACGATTCGCTCGACCTTCGCCGCCGGTGCACCGAGGTGGGCGATCGCGATCGGCGCCAGGTCGGCGATCCGCCGTCGGGAGAACTCCACGGCCACGACCCGCTCGACCTCCGGGATCCGGGCCAGGGCCGACGCCAGCCAGCAGACCCCCGCGCCGAGCTCCACCACCAGGCCGGCCGGGACGATCCCTGCGGTCGCCAAGACCGTCGCGAGGTACTCGGGTAGTCGCTTCGA
The DNA here is from genome assembly GCA_050999535.1 of Thermoleophilaceae bacterium. Taxonomy (GTDB): domain Bacteria; phylum Actinomycetota; class Thermoleophilia; order Solirubrobacterales; family Thermoleophilaceae; genus JAAYBF01. Next base: position 6,723 of record JBPCPD010000168.1, on the reverse strand, counting down.
ATCGATGAACTGCGGGATGTCGCTGAGCGGGTCGGGGTAGGGCTCGATCTCCTCCCTGAAGGTCAGCTCGTCACGGTCCGCAGCGCCGGTGAAGGGCAGGCCCTCGCGGAGCGGGCTCTCACGTCCGGCACGGGCGACGGCGTCGCGCTCCGGCGCGATCACACTTCTGCGCGCCCGTAGCCCAGTGGCTCGCCCTCGGAGTCGATCCGCAGCAGCGCCTCGTCGTAGTGGAGTCGCTTCTGCACCGTCGGGCGCACGCGCGCCAGCACGTCCGCAATCTGCGCTCCGGCGGTGCCGTCGCCGAACAGCGGGTCACGCCCGTAGGGTCCGTGCTCGATCTGGGCGGCCATCGCCGCGCCGATCTCATCGACGTCGTGGCCGGCCTCTACGACGTTGGCGCCGCACTCGCGGCCCTGCTGGCGGGTGCCGACCGTGACCGCCGGCACGCCGAAGTACGCGCCCTCGCGCAGCGCCGAGGAGGAGTTGCCGACAATGCACTCGCAGTGAGCCATGAGCCGCGCGAACGTCTCGGCCGGAAGGTTCTGGAAGAAGCGGAAGTTCGCGTTCTCGCCGAGCTCGCGGAAGATCCGGATCCCCTTCGCGACGTGCTCCGAGCCGGCGTCGACGTTGGGCCAGAAGACGAGCGCCTGCCGACCGGTCGCGGCGACCGCCTGGAGCGTCCGGTTGATCTGGTCGAGACCCTGGCCGAACTCGGTCGTGACGGGATGCTGCATCATCAAGACGTAGGGCTTAGAGGGATCGAGCGCCGCGCCGACCCCCTGCTGGCGCGAGAACTCCGCAAGCGCTTGATCAGCGTCCCCCACGTCGGTGCGCGCCACGAGGTCGATCGACGGACAGCCCACGTTGAACACCGAGCTCGGGTCCTCGCCCATGGCGATCAGCCGCCGCCGGCTGAGCTCGGTCGCGGGGAAGTGTACGTGCGACAGCTTGGTGACCGCGTGGCGCACGCTCTCGTCGATCGACCCCGAGACCTCGCCCCCCTGGGTGTGGGCGACGGGGATGTTCATGTAGGCGGCTGCGACCGCCGTCGCCATCGTCTCGAAGCGGTCGGCGACCGTGACCACGACGTCCGGCTGCAGGTTCTGGAACGCCGTCGCGAGCTCCATCAGCCCGAGCCCCGTCGACTTCGCCATCGTCGCCGGGTTCTCACCCTCGATGATCAGGTGGATCGCGGCGTTGGGCTCGAACCCGTCGGCCTCGATCACGTCGATCGAGCGGCCGAAGCGCTCCAGCAGCGCCGAGGCCGCGACGATCAGCTGCAGCTCGAGGTCGGGATGGTCCCGAATCGCCTGGAGAGCGGTCTTGATGCGAGCGTAGTTGGCGCGGCTGGCCACCACCACGCAGATCTTCCGGCGGCCGGACATGGCGCAACAGGCTAGTCGGCCGTCCTTTCGCCAGAGCGCTCGAGCAGGAAGCGGGCGTACTCGAGGTCCTCGGTAGTGTCGATATCGTGCGAGCGACGACGCGGCATCGCGAGTCCACGCACGTCGGCCGAGAGGAGCGATCCGGCGTCGATGGTCGCGGCGCGGGAGAGGTAGACCGATCCGTTGTTGACCCACAGCGGTTCGAGCTGGTGGGACGGAACGAGTTCGCCGGTGCCTGAGAAGGGCATGAGTCGATCGCCGTCGAGCCGCCGCAGCTTCGTCGGGTGGTAGGCCATGTCGGCCTCGGCGACGGTCAGGACGGACCCTGCGCCGCTGTGTTGCATCAGCTCGATCGCCGCGTCAATGTCCTTCGGCGCGGTGAACGGCGACGTGCATTGAAGTAGCGCCACGGCGTCGAAGCGCGTGTCCAGTCTCCGCTCGATCTCGTGACGGGCATGCTCCACGACTGCCAAGCTTGGCGAGATGTTGGAGGCGAGCTCGGCGGGTCGTCGTACGACGATCACCCCGAGCAGCCCCTCGGCTTCGGCGATGGCGGCCGGATCGTCGCTCGACAGCGCCACCGCCGTGAGCCGGTCTGCCGAGAGCGCGGTCTCCAGGGCTCTGCGCACCAGCGTGCGGCCGCCCAGCAGGGCGAGGTTCTTGCCCGGAAGACGACGGGAGCCCTTACGGGCGGGTACGAGCCCGAGTACCTGCATCGTCAGGCGCGGGCCCGTTGCTGCGAGACCTCGTCGAGCAGGGCGTCGGCTCCGGCACGCAGGCCGGACCAGTCGGGCTCGAGCGGCTCGGCACGGCGCAGGAGGAAGCCGAACAGGTGCGCGTCATCCGAGACGCGCTCGGCCACGACTCGCAGGCCAGCCCGGGCGAAGAACGCGAGCGCCGTCGCTCGGGTGAGATAGTGCGGATGATCGATCTTCACCGCGGCGTCCACACGGCCCTGACGGCGGAGCGCGAACAGCAGGTCGACAACATCGACGTAGGCGTGTCCACCATCGGCGATCATCTCGCGGATCGCCGTGAGCGTGCGACGAACGTCGAGCAGGTGGTCGATCGTCTGGCACAGCAGCACGAGCTCCCACCTGCGCCCGTCCGGGTCGTAGTCCTCGGCGAAGCCCTCGATCGTCTCCATCCCGGCCCGCTCCGCGACGACCAGTTCCTCGGGTGCAGGATCAAGCACCGTGGCGCGGATCCCCAGACGCTCCGCGAGCGCCCCCGCGATCACCCCTGTCGAGCCGCCGACATCGAGAATCGTCGCCGGCGCCTCGTCGAGTGTGTGGTCGAGAAAGTCGCCGAGCTCACGTGCATAGTCGTGCTGCTCCGCTTGAACGCTCGCCGCGTCGATCAGCCGGCCGTGATGGGCGGAGACCAGCGGGCGGTAGACCGATTCGTAGAAGTACCCGTACTCGGCGGCGGTCAGCCGCGGCGAAAGAAAGCCCAGGCCGCATGTCGCGCAGATGCGCAGCCGTGCCGGGAAGCCGTAGCGATCCTGGCGGCTCACCTCGACGTGGTGGGCGGAGCCACACAGGTTGCACTCGCGGACGTGCTCGTTCTCGCGCGCGGCGTAGTCGTAGCCGACGGCGGCTATGCGCTGCTCGCGGTCGAGCTCGCTCGATGCGTCGCTCATTGGCGCCACTGCGCCAGCGCCTCGGCCAGCCGCTCCGCGATGAACCGCTCGGTCTTCTCGCGCGACTCGACCGTCGATCCGCCGATGTGGGGCGTGATCAGCAGGTTGGGATGCTCACGGGCGTAGGCGACGAGCTCCGAATTACCGTCTGTGTGCTCGTCGGCCAGCACGTCGAGCGCGGCGCCCCCGAGCGGCCCGCTGCGCAGCGCGTCCAGCAGCGCGGGCTCGTCGACGAGCGCTCCACGGGCAGTGTTGACCAGCAGCGCGCCTTGCTTCATGCGCGCGAACTCTAAGCGCCCGATCAGTCGTCGGCTCTCGGTCGTCAGGCTGGCGTGGAGCGTCACGATGTCGCTCCGCTCGAGCAGGTCTGGCATCGAGGTGGATTCCACCGAGCCGGCGAAGTCGTCGGCGGCAAGCGCCGGATCGGTCGCGAGCACGGTGGCGTCGAGCGCGCCCATCGACCGCGCCACGAGCCGGCCCAGCCGTCCGTACCCGACGATCCCCACGGTCTTGCCGTGGATCTCGGTGCCCCAGAAGCGGTCGCGGTCCCAGCCGCCGGCTCGCACGTGGTCGACCGCGGCCGGGAGGCTGCGGACGAGTGCGAGCGACAGCGCGAGGGTGTGCTCGGCGGTCGCCCGCACGTCGCGCAGGAAGGCCTCCTCGCCGCGCAGCGCGACGACCTGCACGCCGCGAGCCGCGGCGAGCCCGGTGTAGACGTGGTCTAGCCCGGTCGTCGGCGTCGCCAGGAATCGCAGCCGCGGCGCGGCGGTCAGCACCTCGGCGTCGATCCGGTGGCGGAGGCGAACCCAGAGCGCGTCGAAGTCGCCGACCTGGGCGAGCAGCCCGCGCCGGTCGAGGTCGGCGAGCCGCAGCTCGCCTGCGGCGCGCAGGCTGCCGGCGGCCGTCTCCGAGAAGCCCGAGGACTCGGCGACGAGGATGCGCGGCCGCCCCGATTCAGCCCGCCGACCTGTCATCATTGCGCGGCGACGATAGCGCCCGTACGCCGCGTCCCGCGCCGCGGCGGCTACTCGCCAGGCGTTCGGAGCCGCTGCGGTGCTCGGCGCCTGAGTCGCACCGCCATGTCAGCTTCTGATTCACCCGACATTTCGACGGCCACCGGCGCGCGCCGCGTGTTCCTCGTCGTGCCGCACGGGTTTGCCGCGCGCTACCTCCTTCGCACGGCGATCCTCGAGACGCTCCTCGAAGCCGGCCTCCACGTCGTCGTGCTGGCCCCCAACGCCAACGAGGAGTACCTGCGCCGCGAGCTCTCCGGTCGCGGCGTGGAGCTCGAGCAGCTGCGGGCGGGCGACGAGGTCGACGGATCCCGCGTCTGGAAGGCGCTGGTCTACCTACGCCGGAACACCCTCGGCGGCGGCGAGAGCACAACGACCCTGCGCGCGCGCTACCGCAACGCGCGGCGACGGCTCGAGACCGCACAGCCGCTGGTGGCCCGTGCGCTCGACCTCGCCGTGCGGGCGCTGTGGCGCTCGCGGGCGCTGCGCAAGCTCCTCCTGCGGTTCGAGTGCCGGGCGTTCGCGCCCGATGTCCACCGCGACCTCTTCGAGCGCCACCGACCCGCGCTGGTGGTGACTACGAGCCCCGGCTGGTTCCTCGCCGACGCGGTGGTGCTCCGCGAGGCTCGCCGTCACGGGGCGCGCACGGCGGCGGTCGTGATGGCCTGGGACAACCCGACGAGTAAGGGCTACCGGGGCGCTTGCGTCGACCGGGTCGTCGCGTGGTCGGAGTCGATGGCGGACGAGCTCGTCCGCCACCACGACCTGCCGCCGGAGATCGTCTCGGTCGCGGGCGTCCCGAGCTTCGATCGCTACGTCGCGCCCGAGGGGCTGCTCTCCCGCGAAGAGGCGCTGCACTCGCTGGGACTCGACCCGGCACGCCGGCTGGTCGTCTTCGCTGGCCGATCTCCCTCCTCCTACGCACACAACGTCACCGTCGCCGAGGCGCTCGCCCGAGGCGCGGCCGAGGGCGCGTGGGGCGAGCCGGCGCAGCTCCTGGTGCGTCCCCACCCAATCCACTTTCGTGCCGACCACCGCACGCCGATGGACGCCTACGGTGAGCTCACCGGGCGCTACCCGCACGTGTCGATCGACGTGCCGGAAGTGCTCTCCGAGCGCCTGGCGTGCGACCTCTCGCCAGCGGACAACCTCCGCTTCGCCTCGGTGCTGCGCCACTGCGACGTGCTGGTCAACCTGTTCTCGACTACTACGCTCGAGGCCTTCCTGCTCGACCGTCCAGTGGTGCTGGTCAGTCCTGCCGCACACCGCGCGCTCGGTCTCAACGAGGACGCGGAGGACTCACGCTCGTTCGACGAGGACGCCCACGTCCAGGCGACGGTGCGGGAGGGAGCGGCCCGGGTCGCGGGGACCCTGGATGAGCTCATCGAGCTGGTCGGCGGCTACCTCGCCGAGCCAGAGCTCGACAGCGAGGCACGCGCCAGCGTCGCCACCGCCGAGTGCGGGCCCACAGACGGCGCCGCCGGCCGGCGCACCGCGGGCCTATTGCTAGAGCTCCTCGACGAAGGCGACGCCGCCCCCGTCGGGACGCAACGGGTGCACCCCGACGACCGATCCGTCGAAGCGCGTGCGTAGACGAGTCATACCTCGCCTCGCCGGGCTGTTCGTCGGGCAGGGGGGGCGCGACGTCGTCTCGCCGGCGCCACCGGTGCCGATCCGCGAGATCGTGCGCGAGTTCTGGCCGTTCGCGCGGGCACACCGCTGGTACATCGCCGCGGCGCTCGCGATCACGGCGCTGGTCCCAGTCGCCGACGGTGCGCGCCTCTACATGGTCAAGGTGATCACCGACGAGGCGCTGATTCCGCAGGAGCTGTCGCCGTTTGCGTGGATCGCTCCCGTGCTGATCGGGTTGACGCTGCTCGCCGGAGCGCTGTCGTTCCTCGAGACCTACGTGGCGACCTGGGTCGGACAGCGGTTTCTGCTGGCGATGCGCGGTCACATCCTCGATCACTTGCAGGGCCTCTCGCTGACGTTTTTCGAGGGCCGGCGCCTGGGTGACCTCCTCGCCCGGCTCACGGGCGACATCGCCAAGATCGAGGCCTTCGTCGTAACCGGCGTCGTGACCGCGCTCGGCTCGGTTGCGCGGCTGGTCTTCTACGGCGCTGCGCTCTTCTACCTTGACTGGCGGCTTGCGCTGGTGGCGCTCTCGGTCGGACCGATATTCGCTGTGATCATCCGGCATTTCTCGCGGCTGCTCAAGCTCAGCTCGCGCGAGACGCGCCGGCGGGCGGGCGCGCTCTCGGCCTACGCGGAGGAGAGCTTGTCGAACGTCGCGCTGGTGCAGGCGTACAACCGCGAGCAGACCGAGCTCGACCGCTACGAGCGTGAGAACCAGGCCGCCTTCGAGGCGACGATGGTGGTATCGCGGCTCAAGGCCGCGTTTCCCCCGGCGATCGAGGTCGTGCAGGTCGCGGCCGTCCTGACGATGATCGCGATCGGCACGCTGGCGATGCAGAGCGGCGGCCTGTCGCTCGGCTCAGTGCTGCTGTTCGTCGCCTACCTGGGCCAGATCTTCGGGCCGGTCCGCACGCTAGCCCGGTTGTACGGCGTGATTTATGGGGCGTCGGCGGGTGCGGAGCGGGTGATTGAGTTGTTGCGGGAGGAGCCGGCGGTGGTGGATTCTCCGGGGGCGGTTGGGTTGGGGCGGGCGGATGGCGAGGTTGTG
>JBPCPD010000107.1:0-11179 GCA_050999535.1 Thermoleophilaceae bacterium | reverse complement strand
AACCTCCAGGCGATCCTCGACGCCGCGCACGGCTGTGAAGAGATCGGGGTCGTCTGCGTCGGCGCCAGCGCCGTGGACGCGCGCGCGCTCGGGCGGGCGCGCGCGGCGGGTGTGCGGACGGGTGTCTTCGCGAAGTCCGACCACCACGACCGCGAGGCGCGTGACCTGGCGCTCGGCGACTGGATTGACGACCACGGCGCCGAGCTGATCGTGCTCGCAGGCTTCATGGAGGTTCTCGGCGGCCCGTTCATCCGCCGTTTCGAGGGCCGCGTCATCAACGTGCACCCGTCACTGCTGCCCGCGTTTCCCGGGGTGCGCGCGATCGAGCAGGCACTCGCCTACGGCGTGCGGGTCGCGGGTGTGACCGTGCATTTCGTCGACGAGGGCATCGACAGTGGTCCGGTCATCCTGCAGGAAGCCTTCGAGCTTCCATATGCTCGCGACATCGAGGCGATTCATGCGCGCGTCCACGAGCTCGAGCACCGGCTGCTGCCGCGGGCGGTGGAGCTGATCGCGGCCGGCGCGGTGACCGTCGACGAGCACAATCCCCGCCGGGTCCACCTCGCCGATGCCTGAGGCGCTCGACCCGCTCGGGCAGTCGCGGACGACTCCCGCCGCCGCCGTGCGGGTGCGCCGCGCGCTGCTGAGCGTGTCCGACAAGCGCGGCCTGGTCGAGTTCGCCCGCGGCCTGGTCGAGCTCGGCGTCGAGATCGTCTCGACGGGCGGCACCGCGACCGAGCTCACCGGTGCGGGCCTCGAGGTCCGTTCGGTCGAGGACTACACCGGCTCGCCCGAGATCCTCGACGGGCGCGTCAAGACGCTGCATCCGCGCATCTACGCGGGCCTGCTGGCCGTGCGCAGCGAGCAGCGCCACGTCGACACGCTGCACGAGCAGGCGATCGAGCCGATCGACCTGGTCTGCGTCAACCTCTATCCGTTCGAGCGCGAGGCCACGCGCCGCGGCGCGGTCGAGCGCGAGGTGATCGAGCACATCGACATCGGCGGACCGACGCTGATCCGGGCGGCCGCCAAGAACCACCCGTTCGCGGCCGTGGTGGTCTCGCCGGAGAGCTACGACGCGGTGCTCGACGAGCTGCGGGCCTCGGGCGGGCTGCTGGAGGCGCGCACCCGCGAGGCGCTCGCGCTCGAGGCCTTCTCGACCACCGCGCGCTACGACGCCGCGATCTCGGGCTGGTTCGCCGAGCGCGAGCAGGACTTCCCCGCTCTGCAGACGCGCTCCTATACGAAGGTGCTCGACCTGGCCTACGGCGAGAACCCCCACCAGCGCGCCGCCTACTACGCCCAGGCGGGCGTGCGCACGCACCTGCTCTCGATGGTGGCGAAGATCCACGGCAGGGAGCTGTCGTTCAACAACCTGCTCGACCTCGAGTCGGCGCGCAAGCTCGTCGACGAGTTCGAGCTGCCGGCGGCGGCGATCGTCAAGCACAACAGCCCCTGCGGGTGCGCCGTCGGGGCGACGGTCGAGGAGGCGTTCGCGCGTGCGCTGGCGACAGATCCGATGAGCGCCTTCGGCGGGGTGATGTGCTTCAACCGCCGCGTCGAGCGCGGGCTCGCCGAGCGCCTGAACGCGATGTTCGTCGAGCTGGCCTTCGCCCCGGGCTACGACGAGGACGCGCTTGAGATCCTCAGGGCCAAGCCGAACATCCGCATTCTCGCCGACGACGAGCAGCGCCGGCCCGAGGTCGCCGAGGTCGACATCAAGCGCGTGCGCGGAGGACTGCTCGTGCAGGACCGCGATACCGGGCCCGAGCTGCGCGAGGAGATGCAGGCGGTGACAGAGCGCAGGCCCACCGAGTCCGAGTGGGGTGAGCTGCTCTTCGCGTGGCGCGTGTGCAAGCACGTTCGCTCGAACGCGATCGTGCTCGCCCGCGACCTCGCGACCGTGGGGGTCGGGGCAGGCCAGATGAGCCGCATCGACTCCGTTCGCCTGTCGGTCGAGAAGGCCCGCGCGGCGGGGCTGACGCTCGACGGCGCGGTACTGGCCTCCGACGCCTTCTTCCCGTTCGCCGACGGCCCGCAGGCTGCGATCGACGCCGGGATTGGAGCGATCATCCAGCCCGGAGGCTCCCAGCGCGACCCCGAGGTCGTCGAGGCCTGTGACGCCGCCGGCGTCGCGATGGTCTTCACCGCGCGGCGCCACTTCCGCCACTGATCCCTGCCGTCTTGTCGCGCGTCAGGAGCAGGGGTGCCCGCTTGCGGGACCTGCCCGCTGGCTTGCGATGGGCCGCCTGGGGATCGAACCCAGAACCTCGGGATTAAACTGCCGCACCGGCTCTCACCGGCCTCGCCGTCCGTCGACGCGTTGCGGTCTGGACCATCTCTTCGCCCTCGACTCGACGTTAGGGCGGGCAGCGTATGGCCTCTGAGGGCTCTCCCTCTCGGGGTTGCCTGCTGATGACCCAATCCTGAGGATTTTCACGCTCTGGTACCTCAGGCTCTCAGGGCGTCCCAGCACACAGCTGCCGACAAACCAGCGGTTTCCCAACTGGCGCTCCTTGACTTGAAGTCCCTCGCTCTACCAATTGAGCTAACGGCCCGACGCCAGGCAGTGTAGGGCGCGGGCATTCCGAGCGAGGCGTGATGGGCGCGCGTGCTGCTCGTCGGCCATCGCCGGGTGGACCCAAGACGGCGCTGTCGATCGCCGTGGTGCACTCGCGCTCGCAGGGGGTCTGACCGCGCGGAGGTTGAGTCCTCGAGCGGTTCGTAGAATCGGTGCCTGCGCCCCCATGGTGTAGCGGTCAGCACTTCAGGTTTTCAACCTGGCAGGAGGGGTTCGAGTCCCCTTGGGGGTATCGCTCAGGCCGTGGCACCGTCGCGCTGTGCTCCGTAGCCGCCGCAGAACGCGGCGAAGACGAGCAGCGCCACGACCAGCCCCGTCGTGTGGCCGGCGAGCAGGCGGCCCACGATGAATCCCCCGGCCCCTCCGGCGAGCGCGGCCAACAGCGCGGGGCCGCGCGGCAGCGAAAGCACGGCGGCGGTCACCAGCGAGCACAGCGCCCAGGCAATCGGCCCGATGGCGAAGCCGTAGGCGCGGAAGAAGTCCTCGCCGAGCGGCAGGGCAAGCAGGACGGCGAACAGCACGCCGACCGCGAGCGCCTGGACGGCGAGGGCACGCAGGAACAGTCCCCTGTCCACGCGCGCCATGCTAGCCGCCGCCGCGCAGCCACTCGGGACCGTGCGGGCAGGCCGCTCCCGTCACCACGACGCTCGTCAGCAGCCGGGGGTTGAAATGCGCGCCGGATGGGGTCTGCCCTTCCGTTGCGTAAATGGCGAGAGGGCGGGTCACGTAGGCTGCGCTCGGGCGCGTAGCTCAGTTGGTAGAGCACCACGCTTACAACGTGGGGGTCATCGGTTCGAGCCCGGTCGCGCCCATCGGCTGAGCCGTCGGTCCCCCGCCACGGCGCCGTCGCTCTCGGGCGAGCACCGCCGAGAACTACGTCGCGACCTTGCGCCACTCGACGCGGCGCATCGGCGCGGCGAGGCACTCGAAGTTGTCGAGCATCACGAGGTATTCGCCGCCGAGCTCGTCGATGCCGACGATCTTGCCGAAGCGGCCGAGCTTCGAGCTCGAGCGGTGGTAGTCCTGGAAGTAGACGGTCACCTCGCACGCGCGCTCGAGCGGGTGGTCGTCCGCGAGCACCTTCACGAAGGTACCGTCGGGGACCGAGGGCGGCTCGATCGTGTGGGCCGCCTCGGCGATCTCCTCGCCCGGCAGCTGGCGGCCGGTCGAGGGCATGACCGGCTTGGGGCCGGGGAGCGATCGTCGGCGGCGCGCGCGTCGCCCTCCGACGGCTCGCGGCCACGTCCCTCGGACAGGTGGCGGTGAGCGCTTGGGGTCTGCTACCCCACGGGCCGATCCAGCCTACCGTGACCGCGCCGAGGCGCTGCGAAACGCCGGCGCGGCGGGGTCTGGGCTGCCGCTCAGAAGGCGAGGGCGTCCGAGCGGCGTGCCGGCCGCGCCGCGCCCGCCGCGATCACCTCGGCGACCCGTTCCGGGTCGTCCCAGGTCGGCATGTGCCCGCAGTCGCGCAGGAGCACCGTCTCGATGCCGGCGGGGACCGAGCGCGGTGGGCCGACGAGGCGGTCGTGCTCGGCCCAGGCGAGCGTGATCGGCACGTCGATCTGGTCGAAGCCGGTGAACACGGTCTTGCGCATCTCGGCGTTGGCGCGCGCAAAGCCCGGCGACACCGCGTAGGCACGCACCAGGCGTGTGGCGGCGGCGGCCGGCACGCGCTCCGGGTGGGCGACCGCTCCGCGCAGCACGAGGTTGCGCCCGCGCTCGCTGCGCAGCAGCAGGCCCAGTGCGGGGACCAGCGCGCGGGCGGCGTTGCGCGCGAGCTCGGGTCGCGGCCCCAGCGGGCGTGGCCAGAAGCCCGCCGGGCACAGCCCGATGACGCTCGCGCAGCGATCGGTCTTGGCGAGCTCGAGCGCGACCCAGCCGCCGAGCGAGTTGCCGGCGACGTGCGCGCGCTCGAGCTCGAGCTCGTCGAGCGTCGCGATCACCGCGTCCGCGAGCGCCGGGGCTGTCGCCGGAAGCTCTTCGGGCAGCGAGGCCGACTCGCCGAAGCCCGGCATGTCGACGGCGATCACGTCGAAGCGCGCGGCCAGGCGCGGGGTCACGGGTTCCCATACGCCGCGGTCACCGCCGAGCGGATGGATCAGGACCAGCGGCTCGCCGGCGCCGCAGCGGTCATGAGCGAGGGGGGTGGGGGTTGCTGCGGGCATCGACTGTAAGTACGCATCGCGGCAGCCCGTCGATCAGGGGCCGAGCCGCGATCGGCCGCGCGAGCGCCTGCGTACCCTGGAGACATGGTCCTCTCCTCCCGCACGGTGCTGGTGACCGGCGCCAACCGTGGCATCGGGCGCGCGCTCGCCGAGGCGCTCGCGCGCGAGCCGCTCGACCTGCTGCTGTGCGGCACGCGCTCCCCGGACGACTTCGAGGCGATCCCCACGGGCGCCGGCGGCGCCCGCGAGGTGCGGCCGGTCGCGATCGATCTCGGCTCGCGCGAGTCGATCGAGCGCAGCACGGCCGGCCTCGGAGACGACCTCGCCCACATCGACCTGCTCGTCAACAACGCCGGCCTCGTGACCGGCGGGCTGCTCGAGGAACAGGACCTCGACGAGATCTACGCGATGTTTCAGGCCAACCTCGTCGGCCTCGTCCAGCTCACCCAGGCCGTGCTGCCCGGGATGCTCGCCCGCCGCACCGGCAAGATCGTCAACAACGCGAGCATCTCGGGCTACGCCTACTTCCCGGCCGCGACCACCTACGCGGCCTCCAAGGCCGGCGTCGTCGCCTTCACCGAGGCGCTGCGGCGCGAGCTCAAGGGGACCGGCGTGAGCACGCTGCACCTGGTCACCGGCGGCGTCGACACCGGCATGCTCGACGACACGCGCGAGACCTACGGGCGCCACCTCGACACCTCGAGCTGGGAGAGCCGACCGGCGAGCGAGTGGGCGGAGAAGGTGATCGAGGCGATCCGCAGCGACGACACGATCCTCGGCCCCGGCGGCAAGACCGCGATCGCCAAGCTGGCCAGCCGCGGACCGGCGTTCCTGCTGGACCAGATCACCGATCGGGCGTTCAGCCGAGAGCCGCGGTCCTGAGCTCGGCGGGAGCGCCTGCGCGCTGCCCGCCGCCGAGCTCCCCCCGCCACTCCGGCTTGGCGAAGAGCATCTGCACGTCGCCGATGCGCCGCTCGCGGAAACCCGCCTCGACGTAGCAGAGGTAGAGCTCCCACATGCGCCGGAAGCGCCGGTCATAGCCCATCGCCGCGGCACGGTCCTCGCTGGCGGCGAAGCCCGCGCGCCAGCGCGCCAGCGTCTCGCCATAGTGCGCAGTGATGTCGTCGAGCCAGACGGTCTGCATGTCGGTCTCGCGGGCGATCTCGCGTCCGATCGTCTCGAGCGAGGGCAGGCAGCCGCCGGGGAAGATGTACTTGTTGATGAAGCTGCGCGAGCTCTTCTCGCCCTCGTAGGCGCGGTCGTCGATCGTGATCGCCTGGAGCAGCATCAGGCCCTCGGGGCTCAGCAGCTGCGAGCAGCGACGGAAGTACTCGGGGAAGTACTGCCAGCCGACGGCCTCGATCATCTCGATCGAGACGAGCTTGTTGTAGCGCCCGGTGAGGTCGCGATAGTCCTCGAGGCGCACCTCGACGCGATCCTCCAGGCCCGCCGCGCGGATGCGGTCGCCGGCGAGGCGGTGCTGCTCGGTCGAGATCGTGGTCGTGGTCACGCGGCAGCCGTAGCGCCCGGCGGCGTGGACGGCGAGCGCTCCCCAGCCGGTGCCGATCTCGAGCAGGTGGTCCTCGGGTCCGAGGTGCAGCGCGCGACAGATGCGCTCGAGCTTTGCCTCCTGGGCCTCGGCGAGTGTCGCCTCGGGCGTCTCGAAGTACGCGCAGGAGTACATCATCGAGGGGTCGAGGAAGAGCGAGAAGAGGTCGTTGCCGAGGTCGTAGTGCGCGGAGATGTTGCGCCGCGCGCCGAGCAGGTCGTTCTCGGGCACGAGCCGGCCGAGGCGCTGCGCGGGCGCGAGCACGGCGCGCCAGCGCCGGCGCGCGCGGTCGAGCCCGCGCATGTTGCGCGCGCCGATGCGGATCAGCGCGAGCAGGTCGTCGGCGTCCCAGTCCCCGGCCATGTAGGTCTCGGCCATGCCGGTCGATCCGCGCAGCAGCGCGCGCCAGACGCCCGGGTCGCGCACGGTGACCTGCGCACGCAGTGAGGCGCCGGGCGCCCCGAAGGCGAAATGGCGGCCGTCCTGGACGATCTCGATCCGCTCGTCGCGCACGTTGGCCAGCAGGCGGAAGCAGAGGCGGCGGGCAAGGTCGTCGGTCATCGGGCACGCTCCGGTCGGTGGTGGTCGTGGCCGGGCGGGCTGCCGCCCTCGGGATGGCGGAAGTAGGGAGCGCCCTTGAGCTTCAGCCGCAGGGCGTTCCAGTAGATGAGCGCGACCACGCGCAGCGAGGTCGCCGGGAAGCGCAGCAGCATGCGCGTCAGCTGCGCGCGCGTCAGCTCGCGGCGCTCGAGGGTGAGCGTCGCGTCGAAGACCGGCTCGCCGTCCCGACCGCGCTCGTCGATGTGCACCGAGAGCCGCTCGCCGGGCTCGGTGACGCGCCAGTCATAGCTGGCGTCCATGCCGATGAACGGCGAGACGTGGAAGACCTTGTCGAACGTGTCGCGCATCACCGCGGCCTCGTCCTCGCGCTCGAGCACGTAGGCGTGGCGCTCACCCCACGGCGTGTTGCTCACGTGCGCGACCACGGTCTCGACGCGCCCGCCGCCGGGGGCGAGGCAGTAGAAGAACGAGACCGGGTTGAAGCTGTGGCCGAACTGGCGCAGCGTGGTCAGCAGCCGCACCGGGCCCGTGGGGCGCTGCCCGGTGCGTTCCTGCACGAGCTCGCGCACGCAGTCGGCAAGCGGGCGCCGCGGATCGCCGAGGTAGTCCTCGCGGCGAAAGCGCGCGAGCGCGGGCCGGCGTGCGGAGAAGAGCGGATGACCGTCGAACAGACCGGGCAGCTCGTCGAGGTCGAGCAGCACCATCGCGTGGCGGTAGTCGAAGGCGTGCTCGACGGGCGTGTGGCGGCGATGGCGCACGCGGCCGTCGTAGATGGCGGACGCCGGGGCCTCACGGCTCCGGACCCCCGTGACACCTGGCCGGCCGAGTAGGGCGCTGCGGGCGCTCATGCGGCCACCGCCGCCCGCCCGGCCCGCTCCAGCGCCGTCAGCGCGCTCTGGACGCCGTCCTCGTGGAAGCCCCAGCGCCAGTACGCGCCGCAGTAGTGCGTCCGGTTGACGCCCGAGATCTCGTGATGGCGGTCCTGGGCCGCGACCCCATCCGGGGTGTAGACGGGGTGCGCGTAGTCGATCGTGCGGATGACCTTGGCCGGGTCGATCTGCTCGCTGCGGTTGAGCGTCACGCAGAAGTCCGTGCTCGAGGTCAGCGACTGCAGGTTGTTCATCCAGTAGGTCAGCTGGGTGTGGGAGGGCATCCCTGCCGAATCCGTCTCGGAGCCCGCCCCGGTCTCGAGGTGGAAGTTCCAGCTCGCCCACGCGGCGCGGCGACGCGGAAGCAGCCGCTCATCGGTGTGCAGCACGGCCTCGTTGCGCTGGTAGGGGATTGCGCCGAGCAGCTCGGTCTCGAGCGCGGAGGGATCGCCGAGCATCGCCAGCGCCTGGTCGGAGTGCGCGGCGATGACGACCTCGTCGAAGCGCTCGGTCTCGCAGTCCTGCGCGCATATCTCGACGCCTCCGGCGTCGCGGGTGATCCGTCGGACGGGGGCGGCGAGCCGGACGCGGTCGCTGAAAGGCCGCGCGATCGCCTCGACGTACCGGCGCGAGCCCCCGACCACCGTGCGCCACTGGGGCCGGTCGCGGAGACCGAGCATCCCGTGGTTGTGGAAGAAGCGCGCGAGGAAGCCGGCGGGGAAGGACCACATCTGCGCCGGGTCGGCCGACCAGACCGCGGACGCCTGGGGGACGATCAGCCGCTCCACGAACCACTCCGAGTAGCCGCCCGCACGCAGGAGCTCCTGCAGCGAAGGGGTCTGCGCGGGCGGGGACTCCAGCAGCGCGCGCGCCTCGCGGTTGAAGCGCCGCAGGTCGGCGATCATGCGCAGGAAGCGGCGATCGACGAGGTGGCGCGGCTTGGCGAACAGTCCGCGCGGCGTGCCGGCGTACTCGAAGTCGCCGGCCTGGTCGCTGACCGAGAAGCTCATGTGCGAGGGCTGGGTCGGGACGCCGAGCTCGGCGAGCAGGGCCTCGAAGGCGGGGTAGTTGCGGTCGTTGAGAACGATGAAGCCGGTGTCGATCTCGTGCGTCTCGTCGTGCAGGTCCACGCGCACGGTGTTGGTGTGTCCGCCGAGCCGGTCCGCGGCCTCGTAGAGCGTCACCTCGTGCTCGGGGTGCAGCCGGTGCGCTGCGACGAGCCCGGAGATCCCGCCGCCGACGATCGCGATCCTCATCGCTTCAGCGCCGCCAGGACCGCCGCACCTGCGAGCGCCGTGCCGCCGCCGAGGGCGAGCGTGCCCCGGCGTGCGTTGCCGGGCAGTGCGTCGGCGGGGGCCAGGAGCGTGGCGAGCACGTCCGAGGCGTCGCAGCCGATCGACGCCGCGACCCAGTGCGCGAGGCGCCGCTCGTCACCCAGCGCGGCGAGCGTCCCCGCGGAGATCGCGATGTCGCGCGCGCCGAGCCCACGCAGCGCGATCTTGGCCGGGGCGCGGCCGGCATCGGCGCCGAGCCAGCCGCTCGCCAGGCGCTCGGGAGCGGCGAACAGGCCGAGGCCGAACGCGAGGCGTCCGGCGGCGATCACGGCGGCGGCGGTACGGGCAGAGGACATGTCCAGGTTCTACGGAGACCCCGCGCAGGCCGATCAGTCCACCTGCGCACCGCGTGGGTTAGATTCTCCGTTGACCGTCCCTGCGCGTGGATGAGGAGAGTGGGTTGGACACCAACCGCCTGAAGTCGCTGCCGCTGTCGCGTCGGTCACGGACGAGGAGCTCGCCAAGATAGAGCCGTTCGTCAGCGAGGTGTCCGTCGCGGAGGGCAAGGTGCTGGTGACGGAAGGCGACTGGGCCTACTCGTTCATGGCGATCGAGCGTGGCACCGCCGAGGTCCGTCGCGGTGACGACAAGGTCGCCGAGCTGGGCCCGGGAGACTTCTTCGGGGAGGTCGGGCTGCTCGACACCGACAAGCGCACGGCGACCGTGGTCGCCACGGCGCCGATGGAGCTGGTCACGCTCGACCAGTGGGACATGCGCCGGCTCGAGAAGGCGATTCCGTCGGCGGCGGAGACGATCCGGCGCGCCGCGAGCAGCGCCGCGTCGGCTGATCCGGGGCGCCGGCGGGGGCCGGGCCGTGACGGCATCCGAGCTCTCCGCCGGATCCACTAGCCTCTCGCTGCGGTGCTCGCCCGAGGAGATCCTCGGTGTGGTGCTCGGCCGATCGGCGATCGGCCTGCGCTCCTCGTCCGATGATGGGGTCCGGTGCTCGCCCGATCAACGATCGGGCTGCGCTCCTCCCCGGATCGGGCTGCGCTCCTCCCCGGATCGGGCTGCGCTCCCGCTAGCGTCAGCCAGCGCCGCGATGAACGCCCACGAGCCCGCAGACCCCTCGCCAGCCGGCGTCTACGACGCCGTCGACGAGCGCGCCCTGATGGGCCGCTCGGCCGGGCTGCTGTCGCTGCTCGCGGCGCTCGTGACGCTCGGCGGGCTGGTCGTGCCGGGCCCCGACGACATCCGCGTCGGCTGGGCGCTCGGCTTCGGGGCCTGCGCGGTCGTCTTCGGCGGCGGGTCGCTGGCCGGCGTCATTCCGTGGGCGAGCGCGCCGATGTTGCAGCACCGCGTGGCGGTCGTTCTAGCCCTGGGACCGATGACGGCGCTTGTGGTCTGGGCCACCGGGGAGGCCGACAGCTACATGCTGATCGTGATGCCGATGGCGGTCTTCTTCGCCGCCTACTTCTATCCGCAGCGCTTCGCGCTCACGCTCGTGGGGTTGCACGTGGCCGCACTCGCGGCCCCCCTGTTGTACGACGCCGCGGCGATCGAGGACGGCTACCCCGCGCGCCTGCTCGGACTGGCGGCCGGGAGCCTCGTGCTCGCATGCCTGGTGCTCTGGCTCAAGCGAGACATGCTCGAGGCCGAGCGCCGTCAGCGACGGATGGCCATGCACGATCCACTCACGGGCGTCGCAAACCGGCGCGCGTTCGATGCCGCGCTCGACGACGAGGTCGCGCGCGGGCGCCACGTGGTCCCCTCCGCGGTGCTGTTCGTGGATCTCGACCGCTTCAAGTCGGTCAACGACACCTACGGGCACCCCGTCGGGGATCGCGTGCTGCGCGACGGGGCGAGCGCCTGTGCCGCGGTCGTGCGTCCCGGGGACACGGTCGCGCGGATCGGCGGCGACGAGTTCGCCGTCGTGGCGCCGCGCGCGGGATCGGTCGGCGCACGACGGATGACCCTCGCACTCGACGCGGCCGTCGCCGGCGTCGCGCCGGGCAGCCGGGACACGCGGGTCAGCGCGACCGTGACGCATGCGCTGTTCGGGGAGGACGGCTACACCGCCGCCGACCGCCGCCTGCATGTGATCAAGCGCGCGCGCAGCGGCACCGAGCCACCCGCGCTGGCGACCCGGTAGGCCCGGGCCGTGCGGCTCTCGCGCGATC
>JBPCPD010000101.1:0-2759 GCA_050999535.1 Thermoleophilaceae bacterium | reverse complement strand
CCGCTGGCCGACGTGGTCTGGCCCGTGGCCGACGCGCCGACCGCTCGCGAGCGCGCCCGAGCCCGCGCGGCCTCGGCGCCGCCCGTCGCACCCGAGTCGATCGCCCCGCTCGAGACGGTCGAGGCGCGCGGCGCGCTGCGCCACCAGGGCGCGCTGTCGGCCGGGGCGCTCGAGGCCTACGCGAACTGCCCGGTCAAATGGCTCGTTGAGCGCGAGCTCGATCCGAAGGCCCTCGAGCCGAAGGCCGACTACTTCGAGCGCGGCAACTACGCGCATGAGGTGCTCGAGACGACGCTGCGGCGGCTCAAAGCCGAGTATGGATCGGCGCGCATCACCGAGGCCTCGCTCCCGGACGCTCGCGCGGTGCTCGCTGAGGCCCTCGAGTCGGAGCGGGGGAAGTTCACGCTCGGGGCAACGCCCGGGACCGCCGCCGGCACCGCGCGACGCGTGCGCGCCGATCTCGAGCGCTATCTCGAGTACTGCGCGGCCCAAGCGCAGGACGGCGACCCCGAGCCCGAGTTCTTCGAGCTCGCCTTCGGATTCGACGAGGAGGGCGGCTACCCCGCCCTCGAGCTCGGCGACGGCGAAGTTCAGCTGCGCGGCCGGGTAGACCGCGTCGATGTCGACCGCGGCGCCCGCACCGCGGTGGTGCACGACTACAAGTCGGGAGCCGGCAAGCGCGACTATCACGGCGCGAACTGGGAGGAGGAGCGCCAGCTGCAGGTCGCCCTGTACATGCTCCTCATGCGCCGCGCGCTGGAGCTCGAGCCGATCGGTGGCCTCTACCAGCCGCTGCGGGGAGAGAAGATCGGGCCGCGCGGCGTCTTCCTCGACGAGGCCGACCCCGGCAAGCGCCACCCGAACGGCGACCGCCAGAGCCGCGAGCAGATCGAGGAGGTCATGTGCCGGGCCGAGGAACGTGCCGTCGAGCTCGCGGCGCGGTTGCGCGCGGGCGAGCTCGCGCCGAGCCCGGCGACGTGCTCCTCCCGTGGTGGATGCGCCTACCCCGGCATCTGCCGCGGGCCGGGAGCGTGAGAGCCGCATGGCCGATGTCGTGAAGCAGCTCACTCAGGAGCAGCTCGCCGCACTGGAGCGGCGCGACGGCGAGCTCCTGCTGGCGGCGGCGGCCGGCAGCGGCAAGACCTCCGTGCTGGTCGAGCGCTTCGCCCGGCTGGTGTGCGACGACGGCATCGAGGTCGGGCGGGTGCTGGCCATCACGTTCACCGAGAAGGTGGCCTCGGAGTTGAAGGGCCGGGTCCGCGCGGCGCTGCTCGCGCGTGGGGAGGAGGCGCGCGCCCGCGAGGCCGAAGCGGGCTGGATCTCGACGATCCACGGTTTCTGCGCGCGCATCCTGCGAGCCCACGCCTTGTCCGCCGGCCTCGACCCAAGATTTGTCGTACTCGACGGCCCGGAGGCCGACCGGGTGGCCCGCGACGCCTTCTTCGAGGCGCTCGACGAGCACGTCGCCGCGCGCGGTGAGCCGGCAGAAGCGATGGTGGGCGCCTACGGAGCCGATCCGCTGCGCGGCGCGATCACGAACGCCCACGATGAGCTGCGCAGCCGTGGCCGGCCGCCCGAGCTGCCGCCTCTCGGCCCGCGCACGACGGCGGCCGAGGCGGCTGAGCGACTCGGCGCTGCAGCCGAGGCGCTCGGGCGGGAGCTGGGCGCCCTGCCCGAGCCGGGCGTTTCGGTGCGCAACGCGCTGGCCGCCCTCGACGCGTGCCGCGGCAGGCTCGACTGCTTCGGCGAGAACATCCCGCGGCCCGGCGAATGGGACGACGCCGTGATCAAGGGCGGCGGAGGCAACGCGCTGGCCACCGACGCGACCGGCGCCTACCGGGTCGCGCACCGCGAGTTCGCCAAGGCCTGTGTCGATCACCACGCGGCGCAGACCTACGAGCTGATGGGCGACCTCCTCCGCCGCCACGCCGAACGCTACGCGCAGCGCAAGGCCGAGCGCTCGGCCCAGGACTTCTCCGATCTCGAGCTGGCGGCCCACCGGTTGCTCACCCGCGATACCGAGGTCCGCGCGCGGGTGAGCGAGCGCTTCGAGCGGATCATGGTCGACGAGTTCCAGGACACGAATCAGCTCCAGCTCGACCTTCTCAAGTTGATCGCGCGCGACAACCTGTTCACCGTCGGCGACGAGATGCAGGCGATCTACGGGTTCCGGCACGCCGACGTGCAGCTCTTCCGTGACCGCCGCGCCGAGCTCGAGCCCACCGACCGCGTGCGCGCCCTGCGGCGCAACTTCCGCTCGCACCCGACCCTGCTGGCCGCGCTGAACGCCGCGTTTGCACCCTCGCTCGGCGAGCGCTTCGTACCGCTCGTGGCGCCCGAGGGCGCGGCGGGCGAGGCGCCCGATGCGGAGCCGCGCGTCGAGGTGCTGGTCACCGATTGCGAGGCGCCATGGCAGGACGTGGAGCTCGTGGCCTCCGGCACCCCGCCGCCGGCTCAGCCGTGGCGCGCGGCCGAGGCGCGGCTGCTGGCCCAGCGCATCGACGACCTCCTGGCCGAGGGACGGCGGGCGGGCGACATCGTCGTGCTCCTGCGGGCCACGGGCGACATGGCGCTCTACGAGCGAGCGCTCGAGGATCGCGGCGTGCGCACCTACCTGATCGGCGGCCGCGGCTACTGGGCTCACCGCGAGGTGCAGGACGGGCTCGCTCATCTGAGCGTCCTTGCCAACCCGCGAGACGAGCTGCGGCTCTATGAGGTGCTTTCTTCGCCGCTCGTCGGGGTCTCGAGCGACACGATCG
>JBPCPD010000062.1:0-11192 GCA_050999535.1 Thermoleophilaceae bacterium | reverse complement strand
GGGTCCTGTCGCGGGAGATCACCCGCCTGCGGATCGCGGAGGGCGCGGGCATGGGCTTCGACCGCGTGTACCGCCGCCTGGCGGCCGCCGGCAAGGAGCCGCCGCGGATCGAGACCGGGCCGCGCTTCGAGGTCGTCGTGCCCGGCGGCAGCGGGGACCGGGCCTTCGCGCGCTTCCTCGTCGGTCCGGAGTTCCCCGAGCCCCGCCTGGCGGCGGACCTCGACGTCCTGCTGACCCTCTCGGCGCTGCGGCGACGACGCTCCGTGACGGCGCTGACCGTCGCGCCCGCGCTGCAGCGCGAGGAGGACTCCGCGGCCGACGTCCTGGCGCGGATGCACCGGGGCGGCCTGCTCGAGCCGACGCGCTCCTCGGCCGCCCGGCGGCAGCCGCCTTACGGGCTGAGCACGATCACGCTCGCGGCCCTGCGGCCCGCGCTGGCCTACCGCACCGGCGCGATCGACGCCGACGACGCCAAGCTGCTGCGCCACCTCAAGCGCCACCGCCGGATCGCCAACGAGGATGTCCGCAACTACCTGGACTGCGACGTGCCGACGGCGCGCAACCGGCTGACCCGGCTGCGGCAGAAGGGCTACATCGCCTTCGCCCCCGACGGGCCGCGGCGCGGCTCGCGCGTCGAGTACGTCGCCACCGACAAGATCGACACGCTGGAGCTGTGAGCACATGACCCTGCTGCGCGACCTCATCGACATCCCCGAGAAGGTGACCCCGGGCGACCTCGTCATGGAGCTCGCCTCCGGCATCGACCACCCCGATCAGACCGTCGGCGACTACGTCGTCACCCCGCAGCTCGTGTCGGCCTTCGACGACGCGCTGGGGATCGTCGCCGCCAGCGCCCGCGACGGGCAGAGCCGGGCGACCTACCTGCACGGCAGCTTCGGCTCGGGCAAGAGCCACTTCATGGCCGTGCTGCACCTCCTGCTGCGCGGCGAGCCCGCGGCGAGGCGCATCCCGGCGCTGCAGCAGACGATCGCCAAGCACGACCCGTCGCTCGGGGGCTCCAACTGGCTGCTCGTGTCCTACCACATGCTCGGCAAGCAGGGCCTAGAGCAGGCGATCCTCGGCGGCTACGCCGCGCATGTCGCGGCGCTGCACCCCGAGGCGCCGGAGGCGCCGGTGTTCGTCGACCGCGAAGTGCTCGAGAACGCCGCCCAGCTCCGCGCCCAGATGGGCGACGAGACGTTCTTCGGCGCCTTGTCCCAGGGGGACACGGGCGCGGCGGGGTTCGGCAAGTACTCCGCGGCGTGGACGGCGGCGACCTACGACGCCGCCGCCGCAGCAGGCCCGACGGACCTCAATCGTGAGCGGCTCGTCGGCGCGCTGCTGCGCAACATCCTGCCCTCCTACCGCTCCCACCACGCGGGTGACACGCAGGCCTTCTTGGACCTCGACGGCGGCCTGGCCGCGATCACCCGGCACGCCAAGGCGCTCGGCTACACCGGGATCGTCCTGTTCCTTGACGAGCTGATCCTGTGGCTGGCCAGCAAGCTGCAGGCCGAGGGCGGCTGGGCGCAGACCGAGGCCAGCAAGGTCGCCAAGCTGCGCGAGTCCGGCGACGCCCATCGCGAGCTGCCGATCGTGAGCTTCGTGGCACGTCAGCGCGACCTGCGCGACTTCATCGGCAAGGGCGGCAGCGGCGCCGAGCAGGCGGCGGTCGCCGACACGCTCGGCCACGGCGACGGGCGCTTCAGCGTCGTCCCGCTCGAGGATCAGAATCTGCCGGAGATCGCGCGCCAGCGCGTTCTGGCCCCGCGCGACGACGCCGCGGCGGCGGCGATCGACCGGGCCTTCGAGGAGGTCGCCGCCGACACGCTCTCCGACCGGGGCGTGCTGCTGACCTCGACCGGGACGCTGACGCAGTTCCGGGACACCTATCCGTTCACGCCTGCGCTCATGTCGGTGCTGGTGGCGCTGTCGTCCGCGCTGCAGCGCAACCGCACCGCGCTGCGCGTCCTCAAGGAGCTGTTGAGTGGGCGTCGCGATGAGCTGGCGCTCGGGGACATCGTCGGGGTGGGCGAGGTGTGGGACGTCGTCATGGAGTCCCCGGAGCCGTTCGGCGACGGGATGCGCGCCAACGCCGAGCAGGCGCAGCGCCTGTACCGCGAGAAGCTGCGCCCGCTGCTGCTGGCCGAGGCCGGCATCTCCGAGGACGAGGCCCGCGCCGCGGCGTGGGCGAGCCCCTTCCGCGCCAATGACCGCCTGGTCAAGACGCTGCTCATCGCCGCGCTGGTGCCCGAGGTGGAGCCGCTGCGCGGGCTTACCGCCAGCTGGCTGGCGGCGCTGAACCACGGGTCGATCAGGACGCGGATCGCGGGCAAGGAGACGGCTGCCCTCGTGCGGCGCCTGAACGACTGGGCGCGGACCGTCGGGGAGCTCAAGCTCGGCGAGGACCCGAACGACCCGACCGTCAGCATCGCGCTGAGCGGCGTGGAGGTCGAGACGGTCCTCGAGCTCGCCAAGACCGCCGACAAGCCGGGGGCGCGGCGCCTGAAGATCCGCGAGCTCATCTTCGCGGACATCGGCATCGACGCGGCGCAGCTCAGCGGGCTCGAGCGGGAGCACACCTGGCGCGGTACGCGGCGCCGCGTCGAGGTGCGCTTCGGCAACGTCCGCGACCCGACGGACATCACCGACGGCGCGTTGCGCCCCACCGGCGAGGGGTGGTGCGTGGTGCTCGACTTCCCGTTCGACGACCCGTCGTACTCGCCGGCCGACGACCGCGCCCGCATCGACGACTGGACGCTCAAGCACCCCGAGGGCGCCAAGACGATCTGCTGGGTGCCCTCGTTCTTCTCCGACGCGCTCAAGGACGATCTCGGGCGGCTGGTCATGCACGAGCAGGTCCTGGCCGGCGACGGCTTTCGCCGCTACGCGCAGGATCTCTCCGAGACCGATCGCCACAGCGCGCGGCAGATCATCGCCAACCAGCGCGACGCGCTCCTGCAGCGCGTGCGCGGCGGACTGCGCCAGGCCTACGGCCTCGAGCGCCCGCAGCCCGGGCTGATCGACACCGCGGTCCTGGGCGACGGCGAGGCGGGCGACATCCTCGCGCTCATGCCGGGCTTCAGCGTTCAGCGGCCCGTCGGTGCCACCCTCCGCGAGGGGTTCGAGCACCTCGTGTCCCAGGGGCTCGCGCACGAGTTCCCGCGGCACCCCGAGCTGCGCCGCGATCCGGTTCCTCGCGCCTTGACGAACATCTACGAGGAGCTGCGCGCCGCGGTCGCCGAGCCCGGCGGGCGCCGCGTGATCAACGACGCGCCGACGCGTGCGCTGCTCAACGACCTCGCCCAGCCGCTGGGGCTCGGCCGCCAGAGCGAGGTGGCGTTCGTGCTCGGTGACCGCTGGCCGACGTTCCTGACCAAGGCCATCCAGCAGGAGGGAGGCACGCTGTCCGTGGGCCGTGCCCGCGAGCTGCTGGGTGAGACCGAACTCGCCGGCACGCCGACGCCGGTGCAGAACCTCGTGCTGCTCGTGGCCGTCGAGCAGCTCGGGCGGCGCTTCAGCGAGCACGGGGGCGTCGCCCACCCGACCGTCGCCAAGCTCGACGATCACCTGACCATCGTCGAGCAGCCGCTGCCGTCGGTGTCGACGTGGGACGTCGCGGTTGCCCGTGCACAGGCGGTCTTGGGCCTGACGCCGAATCCGCAGCGCACGGCCTCGGCGGTCGGCTCGTTGGCCGAGGAGCTCGAGCGCACGCTGGAGGCGTTCGCGAACGCGGTGCGTGCACTGCCCGACCGGCTCGTCCAACGGGCCGGCACCCTGGGGCTCGCCGACGCCGGGCCGCGCACGGCGACAGCCGACGCAGCGCTCGAGCTGCTGAACGGTGTGCGCCGGGCGGCGGACAGCGTGACGCGGATCACCGCGTTCGCCTCGTTCGCGCTGCCCGCCGGGGTCACCGAGCAGATCCTCGGGGCGTCGCTGACCGGCGCCGAGAGTGTCGGGGAGGTACTGACCCGCGAAGGCTGGACGACCATCGAGCAGCTGGCAGTCCTCTCCGACGGCGGCGACGCGGACGCCGAGTCGACGCTCGCGAGCCTGCGCTCCGCGTTGACCGAGGACGAGTTCGTGGTGCCGCTCGAGCCGCGCTTCAACGCGGCGCTGCGGCAGGGCGCGGCGCTCGTCAAGCGACGGCTCAGCGGTGGGGGAGGCGAACGGGATGGGCGCACGACGGGCGAGGCGCGCGGGACAGGCGGGCGCCAGCTCGTCTACGGCGTCGCCGCCGCCCAGGAGGTGCTGGAGCGCCTGACCGCCGACCCCGCCGCAACCGACCTCGCGATCACGATCAGCTGGGAGCCCAGAAGCACGTGACGGCTGTCCTGACCCCCGCGGTCCTGCGGCCGCTCTTGGAGGAGCTCCGCCGCCGCCGGCCCGACGAGCACCTCGTCGGCGTGCAGATCACCGGGGCCTGGTCCGGCGACGCGGTGGTGCACGTCGGCAACGAGGCGCGCCCGGTCCGCGTCTGCCCCTCGACGCTCGACGTCCGGGCTGCGGCCGTCGAGCAGGAGGCGCTGGGCCGGCCGCTGGTCGTCCTCACCCCGATCAAGGCGCGGGAGCTCGGCCTCGACCTGACCGCTCGCTTCGCCGGCCAGCAGCTGCTCCAGCCCGTCGTGGCGCGGGCGGTCATGCAGCTCTTCCAGGCGCACGACCTGGATCGGCGCATCGCGCGCGAGGAGTGGCTGCTGCGGGCGCTCGCCGAGCACCTGCCACCCGGCGGCTATGCCCCCGTGCCGTCCGGTTCGCTCACGGCCGACCGTGCGTGGGAGGAGCTGCTGCACGCGACGCTCGACCTCCCGGTCGCCACGCCAACCCTGCTCGAGCTGCTGCGCTGGGCGCAGGTCGACGACCATCGCCGCCGGCTGCGCGCGGCAGACCCCGAGCTGCGGGCCGGGCTGCGAGCGCGGCTCGCCCACCAGCCCGGCAGCGAGCTGCTGCTCGCGATCGTCGAGCACGCCGGTAACGCCGATGACGTCATGGCGATCGTCGGCGTCCTGAGCGTGCTCGCGGCCGCGCCGACGGCGCCCGCCGCCCTGCTCGCCAGCGGGCGGGTCGCCGAGCGGCACCTCGGAGGCATGGGCCTCGATCTCGACGCGAGCGCACACGCGCTCGTCCTCAGTGCCATGGTCGTCGCGCGAGAGCAGCAGCAGGCGGGGCGGACGGCCGGGTGGGCACGGCGCGCGCGTGAGCTCTGCCAGGGATTGGACCTCGGTCTGATGGTCGAAGCCAGCGACCTGCTCGAGGAGGCCTGGAGCCTGCGGCTCGCACGCTTCGCCGAGGCGGTCGTCGAGGCAGAGCGCCACGGCGGCGGGCTCGAGGCGCTTGCCGCGGCACAGAACGCGGTCGGCCGGCACCTGCGTGCCGACGCCGAAGGATCGGGTGAGCTGCTCGAAGCCCTGGAGTCGCTGGCGCGGCTCGTCCGCTGGTTGGGGCGCCCGGCCGCGCCGGCGCCGACGACGCTGAGCGGCCTGATCGCCGACGAGGTCGCCGACGGCGGCTGGGTGGCGCGGGCGCGCGCGCAGATCGCGGCGACGGGCGACCTGGAGCTGTCCGGCGCCGTCGACCGAGTGGGCCGGGCGGTCGACGAGCGGCGCGCGATGCACGCGAGCACGTTCGCGACCGCCGCCGTTCGGTGGGACGGCGCGCCGGGCGAGGGCCTGCTCGGGGTCGAGCACGTCCTGGACGCGATCGTCGCGCCGACGGCGGCCGCGGCACCGACGCTCGTGGTGGTGCTCGACGGCATGAGCCTCGCGGTGCTGCGCGAGCTCCTCGACGACCTCGGGCCGCAGGGCTGGCTCGAGCGGCGGCCGTCGTCGTGCCCGACGCGGCCGGCGGCGCTCGCGGTGCTGCCGAGCCTGACCACGCTGTCGCGGGCGTCCCTGCTCAGCGGACGGCTGGACTCCGGCGGGCAGTCGGCAGAGGCCAAAGGGTTCGCGAACCACACGGGGCTCCGCCAGGCGGGAACGGCCGGCGGACCGCCGCGGCTGTTCCACAAGGCCGCACTGAGCGACGACGGCACGACGCTCACCGGGGCCGTGCGCGACGAGATCTTCGGCGAGCGACGTGTGGTCGGCGCCGTGGTCAACGCCATCGACGACGAGCTCGGCGGCGCCGTGCAGCGCCGCCACCGCTGGACGGTTCGCGACATCCCGCTGCTCGACGCAGTGCTGGAGGCGGCCCGCAACGCCGAGCGGGCGGTGGTGCTGCTCAGCGATCACGGGCACGTCCCCGAGCGGGCGGGGACAGCCCGCGTAGCCGCAGCCGGGGCAGGGATCGGCGACCGCAGCCGGCCGGAGGCGTCGGGTCCCGTGCGGGCGGGGGAAGTGCTCGCCGCCGGACCGCGGGTGCTGTCGGCCGGAGGGCGCGTCGTGCTGGCCGCCGATCCCTCGATCCGCTACACGGCCGCGAGCAAGCCCGGGTACCACGGAGGAGCCAGCCCCGAGGAGCTCGTCGCCCCGATCGCGGCGCTCACGGCGTTCGACCGGCCGCTCGACGGCCTGGTCGACCAAGCCGTCGACGAGCCCGAGTGGTGGCGGGCGGAAACCGCCCGCGAGGCCGATGCGGGCCCGCCGCCCGAGCCTGCTCCACGTGGTCGGCGGCGAGCCCCGCCACTGAGCCCGGCGCAGGGAGGACTGTTCGCGGACCCCGGGCCGCCGGCGGCGTCACCCGCGCCGACACCGGCCTGGGTCGACGCTCTCCTCGTCCATCCGGACTTCCGCCAGGCGCGCGAACGCGCCGGTCGCGGGGCGCTGGCCGACGACCGAACCCAGGCGTTGCTCGTCGCGCTCGCCCGCCACGACGGTCGGCTGTCGAGCGCGGCGTTGTCCTCGGCGTCGGGCGTGCCGCAGGCCCGACTCGACGGCGCCTTGTCGGCCCTGCGCCCGATGCTCAACGTCGACGGGTACCCGATCCTGAGCGTCGACACGGGGGCCGACCTCGTCGAGCTCAAGATCAGCGACCTGCGACGTCAGTTCGGTCTCTGATGGGGCGCTCGCCGCTGCGCCGCCGTGAGATCGTCGACGCGCTGCGGCGCGGCACGGTGCCTGCTCGCGGGCTCGCCGACCTGGCGGTCGGGCTGGACCGGCTCGCGCCGCACCTCGACGAGGAGCTCGAGCACGTGATCGGCGGGGGTGCCGCCTTCAAGGCCATCCGCGCGGACTACGGGGGTGGCAAGACGTTCCTCGCGCGGTGGTTGGCCGAGCGCGCCCAGCAGCGCGGCATGGCCACCAGTGAGGTGCAGATCAGCGAGAGCGACACGCCGCTGCACCGGTTGGAGACCGTGTACCGGCGACTCGTCGAACGTCTGGCGACCGCCGACGAGGGGGAGGCGGCGCTGCGGTCGATCATCGCGCGGTGGACCTATACGCTCGAGGAGGAGGTTCTCGCCGAAGGCGTCGTCCGCGAAGCCGACAGCGAGGCGCTGGCCGCACGGGTCGACGAGCTGGCCGAGCGGCGGTTGCTGAGCGTCGGGCAGCGGGCGGCTCCGTTCGCCGCGGCGCTGCGCGGATACCGACGCGCACTCAGCGCGGGCGAGAGCGCGGCCGCGGAGGGGTTGCTCGCCTGGATCGGTGGGCAGCCGAGCGTTGCGGCCGGCGTCAAGCGTGCCGCCGGCGTGAAGGGCGAGCTCGATCACTTCGGCGCGCTGGCCGCGCTCCAAGCGCTCCTGCTCGTCCTGCGCGAGGCCGGGCATCCGGGCCTCTTGCTCGTCCTCGACGAGGTCGAGACCCTTCAGCGCATGCGGTCGGACGTCCGCAACAAGGGCC
The DNA here is from genome assembly GCA_050999535.1 of Thermoleophilaceae bacterium. Taxonomy (GTDB): domain Bacteria; phylum Actinomycetota; class Thermoleophilia; order Solirubrobacterales; family Thermoleophilaceae; genus JAAYBF01. The sequence goes on along the minus strand of JBPCPD010000062.1, from coordinate 3,417 downwards.
TGAACGCCTTGCGGCAGCTGCTCGACGAGATCGACGCCGGCCATTTCCCGGGCCTCTACCTCGTCTTGACCGGGACGCCCGCCTTCTACGACGGGCAGCAGGGCGTCCAGCGGCTCGCGCCGCTCGCCCAGCGCCTCCACACGTCCTTCGCCGCAGACGCGCGCTTCGACAGCGTCCGAGCGGTGCAGATCCGCCTGCCGGCGTTCGATCGCGATCGCCTGGTCGAGGTCGGGATCCGCGTGCGCGACATCTACGCCGACGCGCAGGAGAGCCGCGACCGGATCACAACGCTCGTCGACGACCGGTTCATCGCCGACCTCGCGGGAGACGTCACCGGGCAGCTCGGCGGGCGCGTCGGCATCGCGCCGCGGATGTTCCTCAAGAAGCTGGTCGGCGAGGTTCTCGACCGGGTCGACGAGTTCCCGGACTTCGACCCCCGACGTGACGGTCCGAGCCCGATCTCCGAGGGTGAGCTCAACGACGAGGAGCGCGAGGCCCGCGCGGCGCCGACCGCGGACGACATCGAGCTCGACCTGTCGTGAGCGACGGCTTCGACCGGCTGCACCCGGCCGTGCAGCACCACGTCGTCAACTCCCTGGGGTGGCGCACGCTGCGGCCGCTGCAGGAGCAGAGCATCGCTCCGATCCTGGACGGCCGGGACACGCTGCTGGGCGCCCCGACCGCGGGCGGGAAGACCGAGGCGGCGGTCCTGCCGCTGCTCTCCCGCATGGTCGCCGAGCACTGGTCCGGGCTCAGCGTGCTCTACGTCTGCCCGCTGCGGGCGCTGCTGAACAACCTGCACCCGCGGATCAACGGGTACGCCGAGCTCGTCGGGCGCGATGCTGGGCTGTGGCACGGCGATGTCGGGCCCGGTCCGCGGTCGCGGGTGGTGCGCGAGCCGCCCGACCTGCTGTTGACGACGCCGGAATCGTTGGAGGCGATGTTCCTGTCGCGCCGCGTCGACGCCGCCCGACTGCTCGGCGGGGTGCGTGCGGTGGTGGTCGACGAGATCCATGCCTTCGCGGGCGACGACCGCGGCTGGCACCTGCTTGCGATGCTCGAGCGGATCGACGCGCTGGCCGGGGCGCCGGCACAGCGCATCGGGCTGACGGCGACCGTCGGGAACCCCGACCAGCTGCTCGGCTGGCTCTCGCGTCGACCGGTGGCGCAGCGGAACGCCGTCGTCATCCGCGACGGCGGGCCGAGCTCCCCCGAACTCACGGTTGACTGGGTGGCGAGCGGCGCCAACGCCGCGCAGGTCATCGCGGGTCTGCACCACGGTGAGAAGCGGCTCGTGTTCTGCGACAGCCGCGCCCGCGTCGAGGAGCTCGCCGCGGCGCTGCGGGCGCGCGACGTCACGACCTTCGTGTCGCACTCGTCGCTCGGTCGCGAGGAGCGCAGGTTCGCGGAGGCCGCCTTCGCCGACGCGACCGACTGCGTGATCGTGGCTACCAGCACGCTCGAGCTTGGCATCGATGTCGGGGACCTCGATCGGGTCATCCAGATCGACGCGCCCGCCACGGTCGCATCGGTGTTGCAGCGCGTCGGACGCACGGGCCGGCGCGAGGGCACGCGGCGCAACTGCCTCTTCCTCTGCCTCAGCGAGACCGCGCTGCTGCAGGCGCTGGGGCTCTGCCAGCTCATCGACGAGGAGTGGGTCGAGCCCGTCGTGGGGCCGCCGTATCCGCTGCACCTCGTCGCCCAGCAACTCTTGGCGCGCGTGCTGGCCGACGGGCGGATCGGCGACACGTCGTGGCCGGGGCCGCTCGGCCCGATTGCCGCCCTCGCCGGCATCAGCGACGGGGATTTGAGCGACGTTAGAGACGAGATGGAGCGCGTCGGCGTCCTCGTGCGCGATGGGCCGTTCATGCAGATCGGCGAGGAGGGGGAACGGCGCTACGGCCGTCGCCACTTCATGGACGTGACGTCGCTCTTTCTCACCGAGGCGCTGCTGCTGGTGCGATGGGGTGCCCGCGAGCTCGGGCACGTCGATCCCTCCGTGCTCACCACCCGGGACCAGCAGCGGCCGACGATCTTGCTCGGTGGCCGTGCCTGGGGCCTTGAGGACGTCGACTGGCGCCGCCGCATCGCGTGGGTCGTCCCTAGCGACGACCCAGGCCGTGCGAGCTGGCGCGGCGCCGGAGCCGCGCTCTCCGCCGAGGTATGCCGCTCGATGCGGTCGGTGCTCGTCGCGGACGTCGAGCCTTCGCGGGCGACAAGACGCGCGGCCATCAAACTCGGCGAGCTGCGCGAGACGTTCACCGGCGTTGTCGATGGCCGCACACTGCTGGAACGCGACGGAGGACGGGACCGCGAGCGCTGGTGGACGTTCGCGGGCGGCCGCGCGAACGCGGCCTTGGCGGCGGGTCTGCGGGCCGCCGGCGTGGTCTCGTTCGGCGTGGATGACCTCTCGATCGGGCTGCGGGGACCGGTCGAATACGAGCGACTTCTGGCCGCGCTGGCCGCCATGCGGACGGAGGAACCCGTCGCCGAACCTGACCCTCGCCAACTGGAGGCGTTGAAGTTCGCCGACTGCCTGCCCGAGCCACTGGGGCTCGAGCTGCTGCGCGAACGAGAGGCAGATCCCGAGGCGGTATGCCGTGCGTTAACTGAGCCGATGGTGAGTGTCGCCTGAGCGGACTAGTGTGCCGAGATCGAACCAGCGCGCGCCAGCCTCCCGGAGCGATAGCGAGACTCGAGCGAAGGTGTGTAATGGGAGGGGCTACGACCTGTCCTGCTTTGAAGCTGTCCTGCGTCAGAGGGCTTCCAGGAGCCGCGCCTTCTGCTGAGCAAATTCCTCATCGGTGAGCGCCCCTGCGTCCAGGGGCGCCTTAAGCTTGCCGAGCCGTTCCAGCGGATCCTCCGCCGCGGTCACGGGCGGATCCGCACGTTGCGGCGGACCCTCCGCGACGGCCAACTGCACGCACCCGCGCGAACTGGCCAGCTACCTGGGCATCACCCCGAGCGAGTACTCCTCCGGGCAGTCCCAGTACCGCGGCCACATCACCAAGGCCGGCAACCGTCACGCTCGCCGCCTGCTCGTCGAGTGCGCCTGGCACTACCGCCACCGACCCCGCATCCCGACGCGACCCGGCTGCACGCGGCGAGAGTCCTTTAGCGCATGACGCAATCGCTCCATCGAGGCGCCGACGTCGGCGATGATCGCCTTCAGTTCACGCGGTGAAGCCGTCGGCTCCTCCTCGGTCACTTCGACGAATGTGCGCCGAGCGCGGGCACGTCGGGGCGCTCTGATGGGCGCCCCGATGGTCAAGACCAAGACCCCCGGCGTCTACAAGCGCGGCAACCGCTACGTGGTCGTGTGGCGGGACCGCGGCACCCAGCACAAGGAGTTCTTCCCGACGCTCGCCCTGGCGCGTGAGGCGAAGGGCAAGCGCGACGGCGGGGACCGGAAGCCGT
>JBPCPD010000037.1:0-2943 GCA_050999535.1 Thermoleophilaceae bacterium | reverse complement strand
CATGTGCGGCATCGGCGCCCTGCTCGACCCGGCCGGCGCGGCGCGCGCCGACGCGGAGTCGCGCCTGGTCGCCGCGCTGCGCCCTCGCGGCCCCGACGGCGAGGGCGTGCGGCGCATCGGCCCGGCGACGCTCGTCCACACGCGCCTGGCGATCGTCGACGTGGCGGGCGGCGAGCAGCCGCTCGCCTCCGAGGACGGATCGATCACCGCGGTCGTCAACGGTGAGATCTACGACCACCTGCGCCTGCGCGAGGAGCTCGAGACGCGCGGGCACCGGTTCTCGACCCGCTCGGACTCCGAGGTGATCGTCCACGCCTACGAGGAGTACGGCACCGACTGCGCCCGCCACCTCAACGGCATCTTCGCCTTCGCGCTGTGGGACGAGCCGCGCCGGCGTCTGGTCGCCGCGCGCGACCCGCTCGGGGTCAAGCCCCTGTACTGGTGCTCGGACGGCCGCCGGGTCGCGCTCGCATCGGAGGTCGGCGCGCTGCTCGCGGGCGGCCTGATCACGGCAAGGACCGATCGCGTCGCGCTGGACCACTACCTCGCCTGCCGCTTCGTGCCGGCACCGCGAACGCTTTTCGAGGGCGTCTCGAAGCTGCCCGCCGCAGGCGTCCTGGTGGCCGAGGAGGGCTCGCGTCCACGCGTGACCAGCTACCGGGAAGCGCCCGGGCAGCCGCTGCGGGACCTGGGCTCGGAAGAGCTCGAGCGTGAGCTGGCCGAGCGCTTCACCGACGCGGTGGAGCGCCAGATGATGTCCGACGTCGGCTACGGCGCCCTGCTCAGCGGCGGCGTCGACTCGGCCGCCGTGGTCGCGGCGATGGCCCAGCGCTCGCCCGCGCCCCCGACCACTTTCGCGATCGAATTTCCGGGCCACGGGGACGTGCTCGACGAGCGCCGCTATGCCGCCGAGTCGGCGCGGGCGATCGGCGCCGACCACCACGACACCGCGATGGACGAGGCGGGCTTCCTGCCCGAGCTGCACCGCTGCGTGCGCCGGCTCGAGGAGCCGTGCGGCGTCCCCTCCGCCCCGGCGCTGATGCAGCTCTCGCGCTTTGCGGCGCGCTCGGTCAAGGTCGTGCTCTCGGGCCAGGGCGCGGACGAGCCGCACGGCGGCTACGGGCGCCACCAGGCCGCGATGGCGCTCGGCCTGGCCGGCCGCCTGGGCCCGCTCGCGCGTCCCGCGCGCGCCGCCGCGGCGCTGGTCCCCGGCAGCGAGCGCGCCCGCCGCGCGGGTCGCCTGCTCGACGACCTGCCCGACGTGGAGCGCCTGCTGCGTCTGGTCGAGATCTCCGGCGAGGACCAGCGCGCGGAGCTCGTCGGCTCGCGCGGTGAGCAGGCCGCCGCCGAGCGGCGGAAGCTGGCGGACGGCGTGCTGGCCGACGTCGGCGACCGCGGCCTGACAGAGCAGGCGCTCTACCTCGACACGCACATGTTCCTCCCCGACGGCCTGCTGATCTACGCCGACAAGATGTCCATGTCAGCCGGGCTCGAGCAGCACGTGCCCTTCCTCGACCTCGAGCTCCTGCGCTTCGTCGAGCGGGTGCCCGCGCGCGAGCGCGTGCGGCTGCGCCAGGGCAAGCGCCTGCACAAGCGGGCGATGGCTTCGCTGGTCGGGCCCGCGATCGTCGCGCGGCCCAAGCACGGCTTCTCGACGCCCTACGAGGACTGGCTGCGCGGCTCGCTCGGAGCCGAGGTGCAGCGCCGCTACGCGCCCGGCTCGGCGCTCGGCGAGCTCGTCCACCCGGCTACGGTGGCCCGGCTGACGCGCTCGCACGGTGACGGGCGGGCCGACCACAAGCGCATCCTCTACTGCCTGCTGGAGCTGTCGGAGTGGCACAGCGCCTTCGTCGAGCCCGCCGTCGGCGCGAGCGACCCGCCGCCGGGGGCGATCGGGTGAGGCGCCGGGTCCTCTTCGTGCACAGCCGCAAGGCGAGCTTCGTCGCCATCGACCGCGAGATCCTGGCAGCCGAGTACGAGGTCGAGGATCTCTACCAACCAGGGCGCGTGCCCAACCTGGTCAGGATCGTGCCGGCGGTGCTGCGCGCGGACCTCGTCTTCGGCTGGTTCGCCTCCTGGCACACCTTCGTCCCGATCACGCTCGCGTGGCTGCTGCGCACGCCTTCGATCCAGATCGTCGGCGGCTTCGACACCGCCGACATGCCCGACATCGGCTACGGCTACCAGCAGGGCGGCCTGCGCCGCTGGGCGAGCCGCTGGATCATGCGCCGCGCGCGGGTGCTACTGACCAACTCCCATTACAGCCGCAGCGAGATCGCCGCGAACACCCCGATCGACCCGGAGCGGGTCTCCGTCGTCCACCACGGCGTGCCGGATCCGTTCGGCCCTCTCGAGCAGGGGCGCCGGCGTGAGCGGCTGGCGATCACCGTCGGGCACCTGGTCAAGACGACGCTGATGCAGAAGGGTCACCAGCCGTTCGTCGAGGCCGCCCGCCACCTGCCCGACGTGCGCTTCGTCTTCGTCGGCGAGGCACACGACGACGCGATCGAGCACCTGCGCCGGCTCGCCCCGGAAAACGTCGAGTTCACCGGCTGGCTCTCCGACACCGACCTCGAGGCGATTTACCGCCGCGCCTCGGTCTACGTCCAGGCGTCGCGGCACGAGGGCTTCGGGCTCGCCGTGGCCGAGGCGATGCTCGCGGGCTGCGTGCCAGTCGTCTGCAACGTGACGGCGATGCCCGAGGTGGTCGACGGCGCCGGGGTCCTGATCGAGTCGCAGCGGCCAGCGGACATCGCCGCGGGGATCGAGCGCGCACTGGCGCTGCCGCCCGGAGCCGACGCCCGCGCCCGCGCCCGGATCACAGGCGAGTTCCCGCTCGAGCTGCGGCGCACGGGCATCCTGGCTGCGGTGGCGAAAGCGCGCAGAGGTACCACACGGAAACACAGTCGTGAGGCGCTGGGTGGATGGGAGTGGACGGGCAGA
>JBPCPD010000148.1:0-9920 GCA_050999535.1 Thermoleophilaceae bacterium | reverse complement strand
GTTGGTTGTGTCGGCCGCGAAGCTCTTTTTTTTCGCAGAGCCTGTGTGGCGAGTCGGGCGCCGGCTGCCTCCGACTGGCGAGCTCGGACAGGTGCAGATACTTCACGGCCAGCGCGCGCTCGATCTCCTCGGCGTTGGTCCACGGGACACGGCGCGAGCCCGGATAGCGGCGCACGTCGACCACAAGCGCCACTCCGTGCCCGTCCAGCAGCTCGTTGAACGTGCCCGGATCGTGCGTGGAGTGGCCGATCGTGAAGACGGTGTGCATGGGCATCACCCTGACGGTCCGCTCAGGCGGCGATCGGCAGCGCCCGCGTGACCAGGCCCTGCTCGGCCGCCCACTCGATCGTACGGGCGAAGGTGTCGGCCACCGGCGTGTACTGAAGGCCGAGCTCGCGCGTCGCGCGCGACCCGTCGTAGCGGTGGCCGTGGAGGAGTGTGCGCACGCGCGCACGACACACGGGGCAGGTCCGGCCGCGGGCGCGGTAGCAGGGCTCCGCGACCGCTGAGACGGCGCGGGCGATCGGCGCGGGGACCATCCGCACCCGCGCGCGCACGCCCGAGACCTCGGACAGGATCGCGAGCGCCTCGTCGGAGGTGACCGTCGCGCCGTTGAGGATGTAGCGCTCGCCCGCGCGGCCGTGGTCGGCGGCGCGCAGGTGGCCCTCGGCGCAGTCGTCGATGTCGACGACGCTGACGTGCGTGCGCGCGAAGACGCGCAGGTTGCGGTTGACGTAGGCGATCATGATCGCCCCGTTACCCGACGATCGCCCCGGGCCCTGGACCGAGGAGGGATTGACCGCGACCACCTCCACGCCCGTCGCCGAGCCCGCCGCGAAGGCCGCCTGCTCGCCCTCGTGCTTGGAGCGGTCGTAGACCGACAGATAGGAGCCGCGGTGGGATGAGCGCTCATGCCCGACCGTCCCGTGCAGCTCGCCGATCGAAGCGGCCGACGAGGTGTAGACGACGCGACGGACCCCGGCCCGGCCGGCGGCGCGGACAGCCCGTTCCGCGCCGCTGACGTTGACGCGCAGCTGCATGTCGGGATCCTGAGGACAGTGGGAGTTGATGCCCGCCACGTGCAGGGCGAGCTCGCAGCCGTCCATTGCGCGCGCGAGCGCCTCCTCGTCGAGCACGTCACCGCGGGCGACCGTCACCCCGCGCGCGGCCAGCGCCGCCGCCGAGCGCTCGGAGCGCGCGAGTGCCACGACCTCGTCGCCGCGCTCGCGCAGGGGGCCGACCAGGGCGCCCCCGATGAAGCCGCTGCCGCCGGTGAGGAAGACGCGCGCCACGGTCAGACGGGTCCGCGGTGGGCGCGCTCCAGCGACCCCGCGGCCGGGGCTCGACCCGGCTCGGTCACGGCGCCCGACTCGGCCAGGAACAAGCGCACGCGCTCCATCATCTCGCTGCAGTGCTCGCCCTGCCGAGCGCTGATCGGTGCCCCGAAGCGGATCTCGATGGCGTGGCGGCGCGAGCCGCGGGCGCCGTGCTTGTGCGCCATCCAGCGGCTGCCGCGGGGCATCGCGTCGCTCGTGCCCGAGACGAAGATCGGCACGATCGGGATCTCGTACTGCGAAGCGAGCACGGCCGCCCCCGAGCGCAGCCGGGCGACGTTGCCGTCGTGCGAGCGCGTGCCCTCGGCGAAGACAAGCAGGCTGCGACGCGAGCGGATCAGCCGGTCGAGGTGCGCCGCGGCTCCGAGACCGCGACCGTGCCGGTGGATCGGGACCGTCCCGAACGCCAGCGAGGTCAGGATCGCATCGCGGCGGCACGCGTAGAAGTAGTCGGTCGCCGCGACGACCGCCGTGCGCCGCCGCCAGCGTCCGGGCAACGCGCGGAGGATCGCGGGGGTGTCCAGGTGGCTGCAGTGGTTGGCCACGAAGACGACCGGGCCGTCGAGGGTGTCGATATTGCGCGTGCCGTGGATCTCGCGGCTGGTGTAGAGGTCCATCAGCGGGCCCAGCACCCAGCGCAGCATCGAGCTGCGCAGCGCGGCGAACGGGGCCGTCCGGGTCCAGGCGAGGTCGAGCTCGGCCGCGTCGCGCACGGACTGGTCGAGCTCGGAGGCGCCCACCCTCTCACGTACCCGATCCAGACGCGTCGGTTTCCCGCCCGCCGTCATAAGATGATCTTGCCGGGGTTGAGGTTCGCGCCGGGGTCCGTGCCCTCGAACAGCGCCCGCACCATGGCGACGCCCGGCGCGGAGATGTCCTGCCCGAGCCACTGGGAGTGCTCGGTCCCGACCGCGTGGTGGTGAGACAGGGTGGCGCCCGAGTCGACGAAGGCCTGCTGGATCGCCTCCTTGACCTCGGTGTACTGCTCGAGCGGATCGCGCCGGCCCGAGGGATTCATCGCGAAGGTGAAATACAGGCAGGCGCCCGCGTGGTAGGAGTGCGAGAGGTGGCACATGAGGTACCCGCGCGCGCCGAGACGGTCGAAGGCGGAGTTGGCGGCGCTCGACACCGCGTCGTACAGCCCGGGCAGCGCGCTCCACGGCGCGGCCGTCTCCGACACGTCTGCGAGCGCGCCGCGGTCGAGCAGGAAGTCGCGGATGTAGGGGGTGTCGAACTTCTTCTGGTCGTAGAGCTCGCCGGGGCTCGCCCCGATGCCCACGCCGCCGCAGCGCTTGACGATCCGCTCGGCCAGCTTGCGCTGCAGGGCCACGTGCCGCCGGTCGCCCTCGTAGCCGAGGAACGAAAGGCACATCGCGTCGACGTCGAAGTCGCGCCGGCGCCGGAGGAACTCGCGCAGCGCACGCGACTTGACGCGGTCGAACGGGGTCGGGGCCCTCCGAGTCGCGAACGAGAGGCGCGTCTCGCGGGCGTCGGAGACGCGGGTGACCGACGGCGCCGCCTCGCTTGCGGCGATGTCGCGCATGGCCGCCAGCCCCGCCGACCAGGTGGGGAACAGGTAGCCGAGGATCCTGCGCTGCTCGGGCAGGCGCCTGACGTGCACGGTCGCCTCGGTGATGATCCCCAGGCGGCCCTCGCTGCCGAGCACCATCTCGCGCACGCTGGGCCCGGTCGAGGTGCACGGCACCGGCCGCGTGACGAGCACGCCGTTCGGCGTCACCATCCGCAGCCCGCGCGTGAGGTCCGCGATGTCGCCGTAGCGGTCGGACTGCATTCCCGACGAGCGCGTCGCGATCCAGCCGCCCAGCGTCGAGTGCGTGAAGCTGTCGGGAAAGTGGCCGAGCGTCCAGCCCCGAGCGCCGAGCTGGCGCTCGAGATCGGGGCCGAACGCCCCGGCCTGGACGCGCGCGAGCCGCGACGCGGAGTCGATCGACTGCACGCGGTCCAGGCGCCCGACGTCGACCGACAGGACGGGCCGGCGCTCCGCCCGCGGGGGCTCGAGGCTGCCGGAGATGCTCGAGCCGCCGCCGAACGGTATGACGACGGCGTCGGCAGCGAGCGCGGCGCGCAGCACACCCCCGACCTGGTCCTCGTCGCCGGGGCGCACGACGACGTCCGGGAGGCGGTCCAGCTCGCCGCGACGCTGACGGACGAGGTCGCGCAGGCTCTTGCCGCGGCCGTGCACGACGCGGTCCAGCGCCTCGACGGCCACCCACTCGGGTCCGACCGCCCGTTCCAGCGCCGAGCGCAGCGCGTCGGGCAGCGTGGGGTCTGGGACGTCGAGATCCGAGAACGACGGGGGCGAGGCCGTCGCGCGACTCACGTCGAGACCGAGAACGTCTTCGATGAAGGGGCCGAGCTCGGGCTTGTCCTCGTGGGTGAAGGCGACGTCCTCCAGTCCCCAGCCCCACCACTTCATCGCGGTCATGCGTGGCCCCCGGCGCGGTCGGCCTTGAGCTCGTCGGCCACCGCCACGCCGGCCTTCCACAGGGCGCCAGGCTCGCGAATCACGAAACCGGCCAGTTCGTCGGGCTGCGCAACGGGTGTCCTGGCGTGCAGCGGGCGACGGTCGAGCGAAAGGAGCGTGGGGGCATGGGGCGGCGATCGTAACGTGGCCAAGCTCGCCACGAACCGACTTGTCGATGGTGATGCGGTAGCATCAGATGCATGCGCACCACGCTGCGAATTGACGATGACGTTCTGCTCGCCGTGCAGGAGCGCGCACGGCGCGAGAAGCGGTCGGCTGGGCAGGTGGTGTCCGATCTCGTCCGTCAAGCACTGACCGGACAAGGTCGGCAACCCGAGGGGCACCCCGGCGCCGGGCACCACGGCTTTCAGCCCCTACCGCACCGAGGCGCCGCCATCTCCAACGCGCTGATCGACCGGCTCCGGGAAGACGAGCCCGAGTGATGCGGGCGCTGCTCGACGCCAACGTGCTCCTGGCGCTGCTCGACAGCGACCACGTCGATCACCGGCGGGCTCACGACTGGATCGAGGGCGCGATCGAGCACGGGTGGGCGTCATGCGCGCTCACCGAGAACGGGTTTGTGCGCATCATCAGCCAGCCTCGCTATCCGAGCCCCATCTCGCCTTCGGCCGCCATCGACCTCTTGATGGGGGCGTGCGACAGCGGTCCGCACGAGTTCTGGAGCTGCGACGTCAGCCTCCTGGACGCCCGAATCGTGGACCGGTCTCGGCTGCACGGTCCACGTCAGGTCACGGATGCCTACCTGCTCGCCCTGGCCACGGCGCACGACGGGCACTTCGTCACCTTCGACCGGTTGCTGTCCATCTCATCGGTCAGGGGCGCCACCCAAGACCATCTGACGACCCTGTAGCCCGCCCTGTAGACACCTCCTGCCCCGCAGCTCCTTCCGGGCGTCGCCAGAACCACTCAGGGATCGGCAAACGGCGCGAAGTCTTGAGGTCTCGACGCCGCGCAGCGGGTGGGCCGACGCCGTAGGGTCCGGCCCAGCCGATGACCCTCGCGATCGTCATCTTCGCCGTCGCGCTCGCCGTGATCGCCAGCGACCGCGTCGACCGCACCAAGGTCGCGCTCGTCGCCGCCGGGCTGATGGTGCTCACGCAGACGATCGATCAGGAGCACGCGATCGAGGCGATCGACTTCAACACGATCGGCCTGCTCGCGGGGATGATGCTGATGGTCCGCCTGACCGAGCCGACCGGCGTCTACACGTGGCTCGCGATCCGGGCCGGGCAGCTCTCGCGCGGGCGCTCGCTGGCGGTCGTCGTCTCGCTCGCGGCAACGACGGCGATCCTGTCGGCCTTCCTCGACAACCTCACCACGATGCTGCTGATCGTGCCGATCACGTTCCTGCTCGCGGACACGCTCGACATCGACGCGCTGCCGCTGGTGATCATCGAGATCATCATCTCCAACATCGGCGGGACGGCGACGCTGATCGGCGACCCACCGAACATCATCATCGCCGGCGCGACCGACCTCTCCTTCGCCGCGTTCATCGTCAACCTGGCGCCCGTCGCGACGTTCACCGCGATCGTCGTGACGGGCGTCCTCTACCTCGGCTACCGCAAGCGGCTGCAGGTCGCCCCCGAGGCCCGTGCGCGCGTGATGGACCTCGACGCCCGCTCCTCGATCGAGGACGCCGACGAGCTCAAGCGCACGGTGCCGATCCTGCTCGCGACGATCGTCGTCTTCTTCTTCCACAACGCGCTCGGGATCGAGCCCGCGACCGTCGCGCTCGTGGGAGCGACCGTGATGCTGCTGACCACCCGCCAGGCGATCGAGGACGCGCTCGCGGGGATCGAGTGGCCGACGCTGTTCTTCTTCCTCGGCCTGTTCGTGATCGTCGGCGCGCTCGAGCGGACCGGCGCGATCGGCGAGGTCGCGGACGGCATCGCAACGCTGACCGACGGCAACCGCAGCGCCGAGCTGCTCGGCATCCTCGGGGTCTCGGCGGTCGGGTCGGCGGTCGTCGACAACATTCCCTTCACGACGGCGATGATCCCGGTCGTCGAGCAGCTGCGCGGCGACAGCGGCGATGACGCCTACTGGTGGGTGCTCGCGCTGGGCGCCTGCTTCGGCGGCAACGCGACGTTGATAGCCGCCGCCGCCAACGTCGCCGCCGCGGGGATGGCGAGCCGGGCCGGCCAGCCGATCGGCTTTCTAGCTTTCCTCAAGGCTGGGATCCCGGCGACGATGATCTCGATGGTGATCGCCACCGCCTACGTGGCGCTTCGGTACCTGTGAGCACCGGACCTGGTTCTGGGGAGGAGCGCAGCGCGATCGTCGATCGCGTGGCACCGGACCCGGCCCTCAACGAAGGAGGAACGCGATGAGCCCACGTCGGATGACCGAATCCCTGGTCCGGGAGGCGCCGCTGCTGCGCGACGGCGACGGCGTCGGGGTCGCCGTCGAGACGCTGCTCGCCGGCGGCCTGCCGGCGCTGCCGGTGGTCGACGCGCAGGACAGGCTGGTCGGGCTCTTCGGCGAGCGCGAGTTCGTCTCGGCGCTGTTTCCCGCCTACCTGCGCGAGCTCAAGTACGCCGGCTTCGTGCGCAAGGCGCTCGACGATGCGCTCGAGAAGCGCGCCTCGTGCCGCGGCGAGCCGGTCTCCGCCCACATGAACACCGAGCACGTCGACGTCGGGACCGACTTCTCCGACGCACAGGTCGCGGAGACCTTCCTCCACCACCGCGTCCTGATCCTGCCCGTGACCGAGGACCGCCGCGTGCGCGGAATCATCACGCGCCAGGACTTCTTCCAGAGCCTCGCCGAGCGCTTCCTGGAGCGCTAGGGGTTCGTCCCGGCAGTACCGGCCCGCTTTGACAGGAGGACCCACTGGGCCGCGCCGCCACCCGGCGCGTATCCCGCTGATGAGGATCCACCTGCTCGAGCGCGAGCAGTACCTGCCCCGGCCCGTCGAGGAGGTCTTCGCCTTCTACGCCGACGCGCGCAACCTCGAGCGCCTCACGCCGCCGCTGCTGGGCTTCACCGTCGTCGGCGACGAGGCGATCGAGATGCGCCCGGGAGCGCTGATCCAGTACCGGCTGCGCCTGCACGGCCTGGGCATCGACTGGCTGACGCGGATCGAGGAGTGGGAGCCCGGCGCGCGCTTCGTCGACGCCCAGCTCGCGGGGCCGTTCCGCCTGTGGCACCACACGCACAGCTTCGAGGCCCGCGACGGCGGCACGCTGATCGGCGACGTCGTCCGCTACGCCCTGCCGCTGTGGCCGCTGGGAGAGCTCGCCATGCCGCTGGTCCGGCGCGACCTGGAGCAGATCTTCGACTTCCGCCGCGCCGCAGTCGCCCGTCTGCTGGCCGCCAGAGCGTGAAGCTTCACTAAGTAAAGTAAAGGGCGAAATGGCCAACCTCTCCGCCCCGCGATGAAGATCTTCCGCCGCCTCCTCGGCTTCCTCTCGCCCTACAAGGGGGGCGTCGCCGCGTCGCTCCTGCTCGCCGCCGCCGCGATGGGCGCGGGCATCCTGATTCCGTACCTCGTCGGGCGCGCCGTCGACGACATCCGCGGCGGCGGGGGCGAGCTCACGCTGCTCGCAGGCGCGATCGCCGCCGCGGCGATGCTGCGGCTCGCCTTCTCGGTCGCGCGCAGGCTCGTGGCCGGACGCGTGTCGCTGGGGGTCGAGCTCGACCTGCGCAACCGCATGTACGGGCACCTGCAGTCACTCGAGCTCGGCTTTTTCGACGGCCAGCAGATCGGCCAGCTGATGTCGCGCTCGACGGTCGACCTGCAGTCGGTGCGCTTCTTCCTCGGCTACGGGCTGATCTTCATGGTCCAGTCGGCACTGACGATCGTGATCGCGGCCGGGGTGATGATCGCCGTCAACCCGCCGCTCGCCGCGGTCGCGCTGGCGCCGATGCCGTTCGTGATCTGGGTCGCCTGGCGCTACGGCGCCCGCAACCGCCCCGCCGCGCAGGAGGTCCAGCAGCGCGTCGCCGAGCTGACCGCCGAGGCCGAGGAGAACGTCTCCGGCGTGCGCGTGGTCAAGGCCTTCGCCCAGGAGGCGCGTCAGCGCCGCCGCTTCGACGGCGTGGTGGGGCGGGTGTTCGACCAGTCGATGGTCTCGACCCGGCTGCGCGCGTTCTACAACCCGTTGATCGGCTTCCTGCCCCAGCTCGGGCTCGCGGCGATTCTCTTCTTCGGCGGCCGGCAGGCGATCGCCGAGACGATCACCGTGGGCGAGTTCGTCGCCTTCTTCGGCTACGTCGTGATGCTGACCTCCCCGATGCGGACCCTCGGCGTCTCGCTTGGCATGGCCCAGCGTGCCGTCGCGTCGGGCGCGCGCGTGTTCGAGATCCTCGATCGCGAGCCGAGGCTGACCGCGCCGCCCGGCGCGCCGGCGCTGCCCGACGGCGGCGGCCGCGTGCAGCTGCGCGACGTCTCCTTCGCCTACGACGGCGGGGCGCCCGTGCTGGGGGGCATCGACCTCGACGTCGAGGCGGGACGCACGGTGGCCATCGTCGGTGGGACGGGCTCGGGCAAGACGACGCTGGTCGCGCTCGTCCCCCGCCTCTACGACGTCGACCGGGGCGCGGTGCTGATCGACGGCGTCGACGTGCGCGGCGTGGACCCCGGATCGCTGCGCCGCGAGATCGCGCTGGTCTCCGACGACGCGTTCCTGTTCTCGGACACCCTGCAGGGCAACATCGCCTACGCTCGGCCCGAGGCCGGCGGCGAGGAGGTGCGCGAGGCCGCGCGGCGCGCCGGGCTCGCGGAGTTCGTCGCGACGCTGCCCGACGGCTACGAAACGATCGTCGGCGAGCGCGGCCTGACGCTGTCCGGCGGGCAGCGCCAGCGCGTCGCGATCGCCCGCGCGCTGCTCGCCGAGCCGCGCATCCTGATCCTCGACGACGCCACGTCGAGCGTCGACGCGACCACTGAGGCGCGCATCAAGGAGGCGCTGCGGGAGGTGATGGCCGGGCGCACGACGTTCGTGATCGCCCACCGGCTCTCGACGATCTCGCTCGCCGACGAGGTCGTGGTGCTCGAGGACGGCGTCGTCGCCGAGCGCGGCACGCACGAGGAGCTGGCGGAGCGGTCGGGGCTCTACCGGGAGATCGTGGAGGGTCGCGCCGCGCCGCCGGCCGCCGCGGTCGCCTCCGGAGCGGGGCACCTGTGAGTGGGCTCCGGGCCCGCTCGGGCACCGCCTGGGCCGCCGTGCGCGGCGAGCGCGGCCGTACGCGCAAGCTGCGCCAGCTGCTCGCGCTGCTGCGTCCCTACCGCGGGCGCGTGGCGCTGATGCTCGTCGCGCTGCTGATCGCGACCGCGGCCTCGCTGGTCCCCCCCTACCTCGCCGGGCGCGCGATCGACGTGGGCATCGGCGATCGCGACACCGGCGCGCTGACGCTGATCCTGATCGCCTTCCTCGCCAGCGCCGGGCTCGGATGGGCGGCGACCTATGCCCAGACCTACCTCGTCAGCTGGGTCGGCCAGCGCGCGCTGGCGGATCTGCGTCGGCAGATCTTCGCCCACCTGCAGAAGCTCTCGATCGGCTTCTACTCGCGCAACAGGACCGGCGTGCTGATCTCGCGCCTGACCAACGACGTCCAGGCCCTCGACCAGCTCGTCACCGACGGCATCGCCACGCTCTTCTCGGCCTCGCTGACGCTGATCGGCACGGCAGCGATCCTGCTCGTACTCGATCCCAGCCTGGCGCTGGTCACGTTCGCGGTCTTCCCCGTGCTGGCGGTCGGCAGCATCGCGTTCCGGATCGCCTCGACCGGCGCCTATCGGATCACGCGCGAGAGGATCGCCGGGCTGACGGCATACCTGCAGGAGACCCTGTCCGGCGTGCGCATAGTGCGCGCCTTCGGCCAGGAGACCCGCCATACGACCCGCTTCGGCGAGCTCAATCGCGACAACCGCGACGCGAACATGCGCACGGTCCATCTCAACGCCGCCTACTTCCCGGCGGTCGAGCTCCTCTCCGCGGTGGCGACCGCCGGGATCCTGCTCTACGGCGGCAGCCAGGTCGTCGAGGGCGCGGTGACGATCGGGGTGCTGGCGTCGGTCGTCTTCTACCTGCAGAGTTTCTTCGACCCGATCCAGCAGCTCTCCCAGCTCTACA